>JAQSXW010000055.1 GCA_029256465.1 Evtepia sp. | reverse complement strand
GGGACCAAACCATCCAGAACCATCTCTTCGGAGGGAACATAGTTGACAGTTCTAGGCTGAGACTCCTCGGTGCGGGGTTCCCAAGGAAAAAGATCTCGTTCCAAGGGAAGAAGTTTGAGGCAGGTTGGCTGCAAAAGTAAGGGATTAACCATATGAGTATAGATAACCCAGACCTCATCTAACTGTCCTTCTTGATATTGTGACAAGAGAGTAGCAGTCATTTCCCGTGCCTCAGCAATCGTAGGATTCTGGGCAGAGTATAAAAAGTCAGGGTCAACGTGGACATTCTTTCCTGAAAACCAAGAACGGCCCATATGACCAATGAGGAACAGAACCGAGTTTTTTTTGCCCTTGATTTGCTCCTCTGCCAGTTTCAGTACATTATGGTTGTAAGCACCGGCCAAGCCTTTATCTCCGGTCACTACAATATATCCAATCTTTCGATCCTCGGGTCCTATTTTCGGCCTTTGGTCAAAATATGGATGGATAATATTGGGAGAGTGGTGTAGAATGTCTGCAATAGTATAGGATAGTTTGTTAAAATATGGCTTCACATCCGTCAGTTGCTTTCTGGCCTTGCGTAAACTGGAAGATGCGATCAGATACATGGCATTGGTAATCTTTAAGGTTGCTTCCACACTTTTGATGTGGTTTCGAATTTCCTTTATGCCTGCCATGAGCCCACCTGCTTTTTGAATTCCTCTAAAGCGGCTCGAACCACCTCAATGAAAGGACCAGGAAGGTCACCGCTTTGTTCAATTGTTTCCATTACATCTGAATGTTGTTTTTCAATGCAATCAGCAAAAGACTGGGCAAAGCTTGTAATCTGTGCAATGGGAATGTCCGAAAGCAAACCATTCGTGGAGACATAGAGAATCACGGTTGCACGTGCTACTCCCATGGGATGATAACGAGGTTGCTTCAAAATTTCTAGTAGTCGCTTGCCGTGTTCCAAGCTATTCTGGGTCAATGAATCTAAGTCAGAGGAAAACTGGGTGAAAATCTCTAGCTCACGGAAACGAGCAAGATCGATACGTAAAGTACCAGTTGTCTTTTTAATGGCACGGGTTTGGGCAGCGCCGCCGACACGGGAGACTGACAAGCCCACGTTGATAGCAGGCCGCTGACCAGAGTTAAACAGGTCTGTTTCCAAATAAATCTGACCATCGGTGATGGAAATAACGTTTGTTGGAATATAGGCAGATACGTCTCCAGCTAGCGTCTCAATGATCGGTAATGCCGTCATCGAACCACCGCCGTACTCTTCAGAGAGGCGGCAAGCGCGCTCCAGAAGGCGGGAGTGGAGATAGAAGATATCACCAGGATAAGCTTCACGACCGGGAGAACGCCTTAGTAGCAAGGAGAGAGCTCGATAAGCCACAGCGTGCTTAGAGAGATCATCATAAATGATGAGGACATCCTTCCCTTGGAACATAAAGTGCTCTCCAATTGCGGCACCCGCATAGGGAGCCAAGTACTGGAGGGGAGCCGAATCACTGGCGTTGGCGGCAACGATGATAGAATAATCCATTGCGTCATGCTGTTCTAAAACATTGCGAAGACGAGCGATGGTAGAAGCTTTCTGACCAACAGCCACATAAATACAAATCACATTCTGTCCTTTTTGATTCAGAATGGTATCTACGGCGATCGCAGTCTTACCGGTTTGGCGGTCTCCGATGATAAGCTCTCGCTGACCACGGCCAATTGGAACCATGGTGTCAATCGCCAAAATGCCAGTTTGAAGCGGGACGGTAACCGCTTTTCGGGAAACCACACCCAAAGCCTCAAACTCAATGGGGCGGGTTTCTGTCGTTTCAATGGGCCCTTTGCCGTCAATGGGAAATCCCAAGGCATCTACCACACGGCCAATCATAGAATCCCCAACAGGCACACTAGCAGGACGGCCAGTTCGTTTCACGACCGTGCCCTCTTTAATACCTTCTTCAGAACCCAACAAAACACAGCCAACAGTATCTCGTTTTAAATCCAGTACCATGCCTTGGACGCCAGTTTCAAATTCCAAAAGCTCACCATAAACAGCTTCTTGTAAGCCGTAAAGGGTGGCAATACCGTCGCCAATTTCCAGTACAGTGCCGGTTTCAGCACGCTGGGTTCTGACATCATATCCTTCAATTTTTTCCCGCAGCAGGGAGACAATTTCTTCCGGTCTCGCATTCATGTTGCGTTCACCTCTTCTAAATAGCGCGATAGGCCATTGAGTCGGCCACGTACGCTTCGGTCATAGGTTACACCTTCAATCGTTAAGGTGAATCCACCTAAAAGCGTAGGATCAATGATAAAGCGGAGAGTAACTTCCGATTTGTGATGCAACTTACATAACATCTGTTTAAGCTTTTCTTGCTGCTGCTCACTTGGAATAGTAACGCAAGTCATCACACATTCCGCGACATTTTGTTCATCTAGCGTTAGTGTATGAAACTCAGCTGCAATTTCTGGAAGCAAATCCATACGGCGGTTTTCGGTAAGAAGCTCAAGAAAACGAAGCATGATTGGAAAATTGGAAACTTCAGGAAGATTTATAAGCACGGAGATTTTCTCTTTAGACCGTATCACGGGGCTTAGGAGTGTATCCCACAGTACAGGATCATGCATGATTACTTCTATTATTTCCGTGAACTGCGTTTCCTTGAGACCAGTATCGTACAAAGCCTGTGCATAGCGACGGGCTAGGTAACTCATGTGCGTTCACCTGCCTCGGCTAAAAAAGATTCCAACAGAGACTGGTTGTCGTCGTAGCTTAACTCACGGCTGGAAACTTTAGCGGCCGCCAAGAGGGCCAGAGTGGCAACTTCTTTTCGAACTCCGGTAAGCATCTCAATTCGTTCAGCTTCTAATTGAGATTCGGTCTCATTTATCAGCCGTCTTGCATCGCTTCTTGCTGTTTCTATAATCGTTTGATACTCTTGCTCTGCGCGAGTCTTTGCCTGAGCGACCAGCTGTGAAGCCTCTTGACCCGCATTTGACAGTTTGGTGCCATACTCATCCAGCATTGATTCCGCTTTGGTTCGCTGATCAACAGCTGCAGCAATATTGTGCTCAATTTCCTGTTGCCGACTTTCAATCATGGTTATGACCGGCTTAAATAGGATTTTTTTAAGCAAGAGAAAAAGGACTATTAAATTGATGACCGTCCAAATCATGGTGGTAATGTTAAACTCAAGCATGATGCCGGCCTCCTTTTCTAAGCTTTATTTTGAAAAAATGAGTACGAGAGAGACCACCAAGCCGTAGATGGCAGTTGACTCGGCCAGTGCGCAGCCGAGGAGAAAAGTACTGGTAATTTTGCCAGACAACTCTGGCTGACGGGCGATGGCCTGGGTGGCTCCACCTGTTGCTATACCAATACCAATGCCAGCACCTAGTCCTGTGGCAACTGCGATACCAGCGCCAATGAGAGATAATGATCCACTAATCATGATTGTTTCCTCCTTAGTATGGGTTTATTAGTGAGCTACAGATTCTTCAGTATGAATACTTTCATGCGTGAACAAAATGGTTAAGAATATAAATACAACTGTTTGCAGAATACCGTCAAAAAGGTCAAAGTATAAGCTGAAAGGAACTGGAACGATTGCCGGTGCTACGCAAATAATCATTTCCATGAGAATATAACCGCCCACGATATTGCCAAATAGTCGCATGCACAAGGAGATGGGGCGGATTGCGATCTCCATCAAATTGATGGGTAGTAGGAAAACCATAGGCTCTGTGAATCTTTTGAGGCCACCGAGGAGCCCATGATACAAGAACTGATTGCCATAAATGAAGAGCAGGCTGAGTAGTGCTAAGGTTGCTGTGATGGATAAATCCTTCGTTGGAGGAGGGACACTAACAAGGCTAGTCAAGTTAGAGAAGAGAATGTATAGTGCGATAGTACCCAACCATGGGGCGTAAGTTCGCCAATGCTTGCCGAGGTTTTGTTTACAGAGGTTGTAAAAAAATCCAATGCCTGCTTCTAGTATAACTTGCGATTTTGAAGGGTTCTTTTTTAAATTTCGTGTGAGAAAGATGGAGGCTATAACTAGAAAAAGCATCACCCCCCAGCTCGCGACAATAGAACTGGGAACGTTAAAAAGACCAAGAACGGAAACATTGGACGTACCCGCCATAATCTCTTGCAGGACAGCATTGATTTCTTCCAAGCTGTACCACCCCCTTTAGTAACGAATCATAATCTGACTAGAATGATCCTGCTAGCCTTTTGAAAGTAAAAAAAGGGATTTGCATTGTGTCATAATAACAAGTATAATGTCGAAAAATAATAGTAAAGTGCGAAATATGGTTCTTAACACGATGTAATATTAGATTGAGAGGAGGGGGAGACACATGAAAAAAACCGGCATGAAGCCCATACGCACACAAATATTTTCAGTCAATCTCATTGTTGTTGCCATTACAATACTGCTAACCTTGTTTGGGACGCTTTGCCTTACCCTTAGGCAGAATCAACATGTATTAGATCGTAATCTCATGAACTCGGCACAGGTGATTGCACGAATCCCAATTGTACTACGCGATTTGGAAGCAGGAAAACCTACGGATGAGCTATATGAGTTCCTAAAGACTTCTACCGTGCAAATTAGTGATATTGATATCATTGCCGTAGCGGATATCAATAACATTCAGTATTACTATCCGGACCGAGATCTCATTGGAAGATTCTACATGGGCAAAGTCCAACAGCGCATTTTGGATGGAGAGCCAGCGTTTACTTCGCATGACACTGGCAGGTCGGGTGCAGAGCGCTGTGCCTATGCTCCGGTAAAAGGAACCAATGGAGAACTATTAGGATTTGTCATGGTGGGCATCTATATGCGTAGCGTGACCCAAGGCGTACTTTACACCATAATTTCCTTTATCTTAATTGCAATTGCAGCTGTTGCCATAGGCGCTATTTTGTCTTTTAAGCTCTCTGACCGTATCAAAAGGTCTCTAATGGGATATGAACCTGAGGCTTTCCTAGGCCTCTTCCATCAGCGAGAGGATATTCTTGAGGCATTGGAGGAGGGCATTTTAGCCATTGACGGGAATGCAAATCTAATGTATATCAACAAGGCTGCAACAAGAATGCTGGAGGTAAGGAAGGAGGACATATTGGGAAAAGCGCTCCAAGACATCTACCCGGATTCTACGCTTGATCGTGTTCTCTCTTCTAAACGCTCAGAGCACAATATCCCGCTGCTTTTTCTTGATCAAAAACACATCTTGTCCGACCGAATGCCTATTTGGGAGGATGGAAGAATTGTGGGTGCAGTAGTAATCCTCCGTAATCGCACGGAGGTGACGAGACTAGCAAAGGATTTGACTGGTGTGCTGCACATGGTAGATGCATTGCGGGCCTATACCCATGAATTTATGAATAAGCTTCACGTGATTTTAGGGCTTCTTCAACTTGGACAGACAGAAAGGGCAGAAGCATATATCATGGATGTCACCAGTATTCAACGAAAGGCAGTAGGAGAGATTATGAACTCCATAGAAGACCCATCGGTTGCGGCACTCCTAGTAGGGAAGACCAGCCGCTGTGCAGAAATGGGGATTCGTTTAAGTTTAGGGGCTGGAAGCAGACTGCAAGCCGATGAGATGATTTTGCCCACGGATGCCTGTGTGACGATATTAGGGAACCTGATTGAAAACGCGATTGATGCTATGAATCTATCTGTTCCCAGCCTGAAAGAAATTATCGTAAGCCTTAACGAAGACGAGGAAAGTCTTCTCATTTGTGTGGAAGACACCGGCCCTGGAATCGAGCCGGAGATCGTGGAAAATATTTTTCGAAGAGGATTTTCCACGAAGAGCATAGAACGCGGAACAGGCTTGTCTCTGGTCAGTGCAGTAGTAACTGCATATCATGGGCAGGTTCGAGTGGAATCAGAACTAGGAGTGGGAACGACATTTCTGCTGACGTTTCGAAGAACTGTGAGAAAGGGGAGCACCAATGTTTAAGGTAGCTATTGTAGAGGACGACTATATGGTGTC
>JAQSXW010000054.1 GCA_029256465.1 Evtepia sp. | reverse complement strand
GTCGAAAAGTATCCCATCATCTCCATTGAGGACGGTATGGGTGAAAATGACTGGGAGGGCTGGTCCATGCTGACCCGTACCTTGGGCAATCGGGTACAACTCGTGGGCGATGACCTTTTTGTTACCAATGTCAAACGTGTACAGATGGGGATTGAGAAGAAAGTCTGCAACTCTGTTCTGATCAAGGTAAATCAAATCGGAACCCTTTCTGAAACACTGGAAACCATGCAGCTAGCAAATCGCGCCGGTTATACTACCGTGGTCTCTCACCGTTCTGGTGAAACAGAGGACACTACCATTTCCGATCTGGTTGTCGCTTTGAACGCAGGGCAAATTAAAACGGGAGCGCCCAGCCGCTCAGACCGTGTTGCAAAATACAACCAGCTCCTTCGCATTGAAGAAGAACTGGACACCGTCGCCCACTATCCGGGCAAAGCGGCCTTCTTCAACTTAAAACTGGATTAACAAATAGCAAACCGCGCTGTAACTAGGCCGTTACAGCGCGGTTTTTTTCATAGAAATTGTCTCAGAGCTACTTAGAAATCCGTTTCACGAAGGATGCGAATGTCGTATCGATCTTCCCTTAACTGCCGCAAAATACTGGAAATCGTTCCACCTTTTGCGTTGTCATCCAGAAGTACCCTAGCCTTTCCCTTGCTGTCACCAATCCGATCCAAAACCGTTTGGTAAAGCGCAGTATCACTCCGACCACGACTGGACACTGTGATATTCGCCTTCCATGGCAGATACCCCTTTGCCTTTAAGCCCTCCTGTATTTCTGCTGACATTCCTTCATCCAGCACAAAGACTGCCTTCTGACGCAATATGTGTTTCAGGAGTCGATTTCCTTCCTGCAAGTTGCCAAGTTGCTCCTCCAAAGTTCCTCCCTTGGCAATGAGACCTACACGCTGTCCACTCATAACCAGTTCGCGCAGAGTATCATCATTGGAAGCCAGTTTCTCGACGGAGAAAAAGAAAATTCCTTTGACCTGACGACTGCCTTTCATGGCATTTTGGATACTATTGAGATTATCTCCACCATCCGCACGGATGGCAAAATAGACCATAGTACCCTGTCCAATTCCATTTCCTGAGGTCCCTGAATTATTAACCGTACTTCCCCCTGGTTTATTCGATGTTCCACTTGAACTCTGTTTCCCGGCCAGTTCCTCCAGTAGAGGCCGGGCAGACCTAATAAACATCGAATCGTCTAGTACCTGATTTCCGTTTTTGATACGCAATAATTGAAATTGCGTGTCATCTGTAAAGAGAAGAGAGCATCCCAATCCAAAATACCCGCAGGATGCTGCCGCTGGGACATAGGGCATCCCATTCCGAACGACGGCTTGATATGCATACTCCTGATCCTCAATGTAGGAATAGGCTGTCCCTGCCTTGATATCAAACTCTAACGTGCGACCCTTGGAAAAGAGCGTGATTTTTTGCTCCTTCGCATTCCAGGAATAGTAAACACCCAAATCAACGCGGGTCACACTCTTTTCAAAAATGGTACAGGGCAAATAGGTAATCCCGCCGATGCGAATGGGCGCTGTCTCGACGGAGAGCTCAAGCAATTCATCGTTAACTGCAATAAACAAGGCATCAGATGCAGCAGATGTCATGAACGGGATCATCCCTAAAAACCAAAAAAGCATGCATAGGATTGCGATAATCCGTTTCTTCATGAGCGCCTCCTCTCTGCATCACTGCCCTACTTTATTAGCATTTTTTTCATTGTATCATAGTTTCTAGGTGAAGTAAAGTTAGCCACAGCTCCTCCAAATTTTACCTTCTTCGATTGAAATGTGTGAAAAAAGAATGGTTTCCTTCTTGGGAAATATATGGTATACTACTATAAATAAAATGATTTTCTGTCTGGTCGGATTTGATCTGCCTACAGTAGCAAACGTTCATAGGAGGTGCTCTTTTGAGTAGTCATCGCCCCCCCTCTTCCCGCCCCCCAGAGCGGAATCCTTCTTCAAGAAGAACGAATGAGCACTATGGTGAGAGTTCCAATCGGCGTAGCCCCAACGGTTCCTCTTCACGGCCGTCGGGCGCTCGAAGCCCGTCTTCGCCCCCACCAAGCGCTCGGAACCAAGCGCCTAGGCCCCCCCGTAATTCCCCAAACGGCAGGCCTCCTTCCCGTCCATCTCCTCAGCGATCAGTACGGTCTCCGGTGAAACGTCGACGCAAACACTCACGGATTTTACCTCTTCTTATTTTATTGGTGTTTATTGCTGCTCTCGTTTTCATATTGAAGGCATGCTTCTTCTCTGGTGGCTCCAAAGATGCCAACTATTCATTGGAGTTTTCTTCTCAAGCTCTAGTTGTGGGATCAACTGGCACTGTTAAGGTAGCTGGCCTTCCCGAAAACTATGATACCACCAAGATTAGTTGGAGCAGCAGCGACTCTGAAGTAGTCAAGATCGATAATGATGGCACCATGCACGCCAAGAAGGTTGGCTCCGTTACCATTGCTGCCTCCGTCGATGGCAAGAATGTACCGGGTAGCGTCAAAGTCGTTGAAATGGTAGACGTTAAGTCCATCACGCTTGATCAAACCAGCGCAACCATCCTCTCCGGAGATACCTTACAGCTCAAGGCCGATGTCTCGTTTGCAAACAACGAGGACATCTCTCCTCCAATAACCTGGACCAGCAGCAACTCCTCCGTTGCCCGGGTCTCCAGTGACGGACTCGTCAGCGCCCGTGATGTCGGTAGCACATCCATCACTGCCACCGTCGGGAACCAGTCGGCCGTCTGCGTCATCACTGTGGATAAAAATCCCAATGGTGAACCAGTGCAATCGACAGAGGGAACACAGGATGAGTCTTCTGACACGACTGACACCCAAGCGACCAACGGAACCACTTCAAATAACAGCAGTAGTGGGAGCAACACCACTGGCAACACCAAAAACACAGCAGGCAGTGCAACAACCAGCAATACTGGTATCAAAACTACCGTGAAAACGATCGCCTTATCACAGAACGAGGCCTATCTTGATGTCAATGAAACGATGACGTTGGAGGCCGCCGTGTCTCCTGCTGGCACAGGCGTCACTTGGAGCAGTAGCAATTCCAAACTTGCAACGGTATCCCCAGCTGGTGTTGTGACGGCAAAAGGTGCTGGTTCTGTTACCATCACTGCCAAAGCAGGCGGTAAAAGTGTCTCCTGCACCATTACCATCAAGGATGACGCAGAGTCTCAAGATACCGAGCCCGCTGCTACCGAATAAAGGAGCGCAAATCAATGAGCCTAAAGAAATTCGAGGCTTTTGTCAAAGTGGTTGATCTGGGAAGCTTGACCCGTGCTGCACAAGCGCTTGGTTATACACAATCTGGCGTTAGCCATATGATCAGTGCTCTGGAAGAGGACTTCGGCTTTCTTCTTCTTAAACGAAATCGCTCTGGTGTCCGATTGACGGCGGAAGGGGAACGCGTGCTGTCAGCCATTCGCGGTATTCTGAATTCCAATGAACAACTGACTCAGATTATCGCCAGCATTCACGGGCTCGATACCGGCGTTGTCCGAATCGGCAGCTTCAGCAGTGTAGCCGTTCACTGGTTACCCGGGATGATTCAGTCCTTTCAGCAGATCTATCCTAGGATTGAATTCAAACTTCTCAATGGAGATTATCACGATGTGGAGCATTGGCTCACTGAGGGCGCAGTTGATTTAGGTTTTGTCACCTTACCTACCCGCCTACAGTTAACCTGCATTCCCCTATGGGAGGACAGACTACTTGCCATTCTGCCCAAGCAGCATCGGCTGGCACATCTCTCAAAATTCCCTTTGTCTGAGGTAGAATCGGAGGACTTCATTGGTCTTTTAGAAGACTCCAATCATGACATTCGCCGTATCTTTGATCCAGCAGGCCTTAGCCCCAATATGAAATTTACCACAAAGGACGACTATGCCATTATTGCCATGGTGGCTCATGGTCTTGGGATCAGTATTCTTCCGGAACTACTACTGAAAAACAGTACCGGAAGCAACCTTCGAACCATGGAGCTGGAGCCTTCCGCCACCCGCACCATTGCCCTAGCCCTTGCTGACCCAGAACATATGGGGCCGGCTGCCCAAAGCTTTGCCAATCACATTTCCACGTGGCTTTCTGCACATGCTGATGAAAAGGCCCACTTAAGCTAAAAAACGCAAACAAAAAACGGGGATCGGTTTACACCGATCCCCGTTTCAGTTTTGCTCACTTCAAAAACTGCTCGCCTGTTCCGTACTTTTCATATACATAGTCGATGTCCTTGTCGCCGCGGCCCGAAAGATTCACTAGAATTGCCCCGGTATCCTGCGTTCTGGCCCGACGAATGGCGTAGGCCAATGCATGGGAGCTTTCAATCGCAGGAATGATCCCTTCATAGCGGCAAAGCAAGAAGAATGCCTCCATTGCTTCCTCATCACTCACTGCGTCATATTGTACCCGACCACAATCTCTCAGGTAAGCATGTTCCGGCCCTACGGACGGATAATCCAAACCGCTGGCAATGGAATAGACCGGAAGTGGCTCCCCCTTCTCATCCTGAAGTAAAATACTCTCAAAGCCGTGCAAGGTACCCTTGCTACCAAACTTCATACTGGCTGCATGGTCACCAATCTCGCTACCACGGCCCAAAGGTTCCACTCCTACGATTTCCACCGGCTCTCCTAAAAACGCTTCAAACATGCCGATGGAGTTAGAGCCGCCACCCACTGCAGCACAGACGGTATCTGGCAACATCCCCGTCATCCCCACGAACTGATCCTTCGCCTCATATCCTACCACAGATTGGAAGTCCCGAACCATCATAGGGAACGGATGGGGACCTACCGCCGATCCAATACAGTAAATGGCATGTTGATACTCCTTTAAATAGCCCTCAAATGCGGCATCCACAGCCTCTTTCAGGGTTTTGAGTCCATGGGTTACTGGAATCACGTTGGCACCCAACATTTTCATGCGAATGACATTGGGATGTTGCTTCGCAATGTCCACTTCCCCCATGTAAACGTCACATTCCAAGCCAAAGTAGGCGGCGGCGGTGGCTAAGGCCACCCCATGCTGACCTGCTCCGGTCTCGGCAATGATCTTCTTC
Source organism: Evtepia sp. (assembly GCA_029256465.1). Taxonomy (GTDB): domain Bacteria; phylum Bacillota; class Clostridia; order Oscillospirales; family Oscillospiraceae; genus Evtepia. The sequence continues at coordinate 977 of JAQSXW010000054.1, read as the reverse complement.
TTTCCCATGAACTGTGCTAGTAAGCCCTCTCCCATGCAATGATTCAGCTTATGGGCGCCAGTGTGATTCAAATCCTCCCGCTTAAGGTAGATCTGGCTTTTACCCAAATGGCGAGAAAGGCGGTTGCAGTGATACACTGGCGTTGGTCTGCCCTGAAACTCTTTTCGAATCCGGCGTAGTTCGCTGATGAATTGGGCGCTATGACAAATTTCCTCATAAGCCGCAGTAATCTCCTGAAACACAGGAACGAGCTGTGGTGGAAGAATGGCACCGCCGTACTGACCAAAGTATCCGTTCTTGTCTGGAAATTCTTTTAAATAACGATCAAAATCACGGTATGTTTTCATATTTCAAGTCTCCTTTGAAGATTAATATTAAAATTTTTTTGTTTCTCCAATTACATGGCGCCATCGAAAATCCAACATAATGCGCCCTCCTTTTTCTAAATAAAAAACGCCTCATCTCATGGAATTCCTTCCATGGGACAAGACGATACTCCTGCGGTGCCACCCATTTTGATGCAAACTGCATCCACTCTATACGTACTACCATACGCTCCGCTGGGTAACGGCTGCGGTTGCCGTCGATTCCTACTAGTTCTCCGTTCGGTCGCCCTCATAAGCCCATTCAACATACATACGATTGCCACGCTTCCACCTTTCGCAGCTCTCTGTAAATCACTCTGTACGCCTACTCTTCTTAGTCATCGGTTTTCTTATTCATTTTTAGTATTATACTACTCAGTTCTTTCCATTGTCAATCTTTATTTCCTTATCTACTGGTCGTTAGGCGCGAGGCTCTTGAGGATTACTTCTTTCCGTTCCTTATCAACCTTCACTTCAACCTTTGTTTTTTCCTTCCAGTCAAGGTTCTCGCGTACTTCCCTCGGAAGTACGACTCGGCCCAATTCGTCAATGGTTCGTACCATCTTATTAATTTCCATACTATCTCCTCCCGTTTTTCTTACTTTATACTAC
>JAQSXW010000053.1 GCA_029256465.1 Evtepia sp. | reverse complement strand
GCACACCCCCAGGCTTAACATAAGCGGAAACATTGCTCATAATCTCTTTCTGAAGCGCCGGTAGTCCCTTCATTTGCTCGGGGTTCTTATATCTGATCTCCGGCTTCTTCCGAATCACCCCTAAACCAGAGCACGGTGCGTCAACAATCACCAGTTCAAATCCATTCTCCCAATTTTTCTGCCGGACTCTGGCATCTAAAACAAAAGCTTTGATGGAGGATAGTCCTAAACGCTTGGCACCAGCTTCAATTAAGTTCTTTTTATGCGGATATTGATCACAAGATAGAATCTCTCCCTGATCCTTCATGGCGATAGCAGCAGCAAACGATTTCCCACCAGGTGCGCTACAAGCATCTAATACCCGATCTCCTAATTTTGGGGCGGCAGCCAGCACTGCCAGTTTAGCAGCAGGATCCTGTACATAGAAACCACCCGCCTCAAATGCAGATAGTTGTTCTATGTTACCCATCCCTTCCAAAACGAGACAGTCTGGTAACCATGGATGTCTTGTGACTAATACCCCTTCCCGTTCCAAAGAGGCAATTACATCTGCCTCTGTCGTGCGGATGGTGTTTATTTGAACCGTCGTAGGTGCAGCGCTGTTATGAATGCTCAATAACTGTTCCAGTTCCTCATCTTGCAGGTAACGGTGCAGTTCCGTCAATAGCCATCTCGGATGACTGTAACGCAAAGCCATCTCGTCCAATGGATCCTTTTGCTTAAGCAAGGGGAGTTTGTCTAGATTGCGCACCATATTTCGCAAAATTCCGTTTACCATACCTGCGGCACGGGAATTTTTACAGTATTTTCTTGTCAAGTTCACCGCCTCATTGACGGCTGCATTATGTGGAATCCGTTCCATAAATAGAATTTGATAAACCGCCAGTCGTAAATTATCCCGAACCTTGCTCTCCATCTTTGCGACCTTCACAGTTGAAAACGCTTCAATATAGTAATCTAATAACATTCGATTTTGAAGCGTCCCAAAACAAAGTCTGGTTGCAAGAGCTGCATCTCGACGATCTAACTTTGCCTTCGCGATCTCTTTTTTCAATTGTCCATTGGCCCAAGCATCCTTTTGCTCGACGGCGGAAAAGGTAATCAGAGCCACTTCTCTTGCTGACATCAAACTGCCTCTTTTCTGGCGTATCGTTTCTTTACTTTAATGGGTTTCCGCGCAGATAATCTGCTGCAGACATGCGTCTTTTCCCTTCTGCCTGCAATTCTTCAATTAGCAATACGCTTCCGCCTCCGCAGGCTATCTTGATTCCGGTATTCCCAGCCTCCAAAACCGTTCCTTCTAGCTCTTTGCTTTTCTCATGCAATACCTTGCTTTTCCAAATTTTAAAGTGAACACCGGAAAACTCTGTTGCCGCTCCTGGCCATGGAACCAATCCACGCACCTGATTGTGAAGCTCCTGAGCTGAACGCGACCAATTCATGGGAGATAATGCACGACTGAGCATTGGCGCATAGCTAACTAAGGCTTTATCCTGTGAGGTCGCTTTGGCAGTTCCCTTTTCAATTTCCGTAATGGTTTTCACCAGAAGCTCTGCCCCAAGTAAAGCTAAGCGATCATGAAGTGATTCGACTGTTTCATTCGGATCAATGGAGGTTTTCACCTGACAAATGATATCCCCCGCATCCAGTTCCTCAGCCATATGCATGATGGTCACTCCGCTCTCTTCTTCCCCGTTCAAAATCGCCCAGTGGATGGGAGCAGCCCCCCGATATTTCGGAAGCAGTGACGAATGCACATTGATACAACCTAACACTGGAAATTCCAAGATATCTTTTGGGAGAATTCGACCATAGGCTGCAACCACAATCAGGTCCGGTTTCCGTTCCTGGATGATAGAAAGGGCCGTTCCGTCTTTGAGTTTCTCCGGCTGGTATACCGGGATATTCAGCTTTAGGGCAAATTCCTTAACTGGCGGTGGCTGCAACTTCATCCCACGATTTTTTGGCTTGTCAGGTTGGGTAAAAACACCCACAAGCTCATGCCCCGCTTCAATCAGGCTTTGGAGCGAAGGCACTGCAAAATCTGGAGTGCCCATGAATAAAATTTTCATGCTTATGATTCCTTCTTGCGATCTTCATCAAGAATTTCATCCAATTGCTTTTCGTTATATAAGCGATCGGTATGTTCATCAAACATATGTCCATCCAGATGCTCCAACTCATGGCAAAAACAGCGTGCAACAATTCCAGAACCGGAAACGGTAAAGAATTCTCCGTTTCGATCTTGAGCACGAACAGTGGCATCCATGGGCCTCGTAACAAAGCCATACATACCGGGAAGGCTCAGACAGCCTTCTGGGCCGTCCTGCTCTCCGGAGGTTTCCATTAGCTCTGGGTTCACCAGTTCCAATATTTGATCATTGGCATCGATCACAATGACTACACGTCTCAGTATGCCAATTTGAGGAGCCGCTAACCCAACACCCCCAACGGAAAGCAACGTGTCTTTCAGGTCATTTAACAAGTGGTGTAGTTTTTTGTCAAACACAGAGACCGGATGACATTTCTTTGTTAAAATCGCATCGCCTTTTTGAATAATGGTCTTTCTGGCCATCAACTTTATCCTCCTATTTTCTCAGTATACAGTTTAATCCATCAAATTCAGATCTGCTACTATTGATATTCCACGGGTTGCCGGGTCTCCCTGCGCCAGGCGCAAGAGTTGTGCCAGCCATGCCCTCGTTTCTTTCGTATTCCAATCATTTAACGTTAACTGATAACGGTATCGATTATTGACCTTTAACACCCCAGCTGGTGCTGGGCCAAAAATCTCCGGTGGTTCACAGGAATCCTTTCTCTGCTCACGAAAGCGTTCCATGCTGCTACGCAGATTCATACAAACCCGCAGCACTGCTGCTTCATCCGGACCTGAAATGGTGATGCGAAATAGATCCCCATAAGGTGGAAATCGGCGTAATGAGCGCAGCTCACATTCTTGAGCATAAAAAGCATCGTAATCCTGTTTGGCTGCCAAGGTAATAATTTCATTATCTGGTGTCCATGTTTGAATCACTGCACGACCCGGTTTTTCACCACGCCCAGCTCGTCCTACCACCTGAGTCAATAGAGAAAAGGTACGCTCGGAGGCTCGAAAACTGTTGAGGTATAAGGACAAATCCGCAGCAATAACTCCAACCAGAGTGACATTTTCAAAATCCAGTCCTTTGGCCACCATTTGGGTACCTACCAAAACAGGTACCTTTTTTCGCTGAAATCGATCCAGCAACGCCTCATGAGATTTTTGAGGCGTGATGTTGTCTGTATCCATACGCATCACTTCAACGTCTGGATATATACGGTTCAGCTCCGCCTCAATCCGCTGCGTTCCCATTCCAATAAACTGCAGCGTACCACCACAGTTAGGGCAGGCTAAAGGTAAGGGTTTGGAAAATCCGCAATGGTGGCACATGAGTCTCCTATTCACGGAATGATAAGAAAGATACACGGAGCACCGGGGACAAGAAGGAACCTCCCCACACTCTCCACAAGAAACCATGCGGTTACTTCCTCTACGGTTTATAAACAGAATACTCTGTTCCCCGCGCGTAAAATTTTGCTCTAACTCGGTGAGTAATGTCGCACTCAGTCCAGACTGATTTCCTCGCTGCAATTCTGTTTTCATATCTACAATGAAGACAGAGGGCAATGAACGTTCGTTATATCTTCTTTTCAATTCGAATAAATGATAGATCCCTTTTTGAGCGGAATACATGGTTTCCACCGCCGGAGTTGCCGATCCCAGCAAAAGCAATGCTTTATGTTGCATGCAACGGTACTTCGCCACATCTCTGGCATGATACCGCAGCATACTCTCCGACTGATAACTACCTTCCTGCTCCTCATCCAGCACAATCAGTCCCAACTTTTGCAAGGGTGCAAAGATGGCTGAACGGGTTCCCAGTACTACCTTGGCCTTTCCATCCCGTATACGCTTCCACTCATCGTAGCGTTCACCAGCAGGGAGCGCGCTATGCAAAATGGCGACCTGATCCTTGAAGTGGAGCACAAAGAGCTCTAACAATTTAGTCGTGAGGGCAATCTCCGGTACCAAAACTAGCGCTGATTTCCCCTGTGATAGCACGGAGTGAATGAGTTTGAGGTAGACTTGGGTCTTTCCGCTTCCAGTTACACCATACAGCAAAGCCACTTCTGCTTTCTCTCTTTGACATAGTGCCTCAAGGCCTTCTGCCGCAATCTGCTGTGCCTCATTCAGATGCAAGTCAGGAACGATTGGATTAAATTCTGGAACTGCTCGCCGGAAAACCTCCTGCTCTTCCAATAAGAGAATCCCATTTTTTTCTAAACTTCGCAGTGTACTCATGGAGGCTCCTGTAAAATAAGTGAGCTCCTTAACCGATGCACTACCGATGGTACACAGCAGTTGGGTCACGGCATAGCGCATTGGAGCGGTATCCCGGCGTTTGCCAACTGCTTCTATGGCCTCTTGCGGTGGAATGCATAAGGTTGCCACTTTCTCTGTTTTATCCTTTACTTTACGCTCTGCACCAGTCTCCAGGATCAGAATTCCGTCTTTCAGCAAACGTGCCAAAAACGGTTTTGGGTTTTGCCCCTCAAATAGTCCCACGATCTGAGCAAACGAAGCCCATCCGCCTGAAGCATACAAAAGTTCTAAAATCTGCTTGGCAGGTTTGGATTTTCCCGCTGCTTCAAAAGCCGCCTCGCGACTAATCTCCGGTGCAATTCGATAGCGATCCCGTAAGATGTACCAAAGACCAGTTGGCAACATGGCCAATACAGCAGTGTAAAGCGTGCTAAAATAGCGTTCACGAAGCCACAATGCTAATTTAATCCCATACCCATCCAATACTGGTCTTTCATCTAAAAGCGCCCAAATTTTTTTCAACTTTGAATTTTCAGTTTCCTCTGAAACGCTTAGAACAATACCCTCGCTCCGTCTATTGCCTTGGCCAAAAGGAACCAAAACACGTATCCCTGGCTCCAGATCATTTTCCAGTACGGACGGAATACGGTAGCTATACGGCTTATCAATCGCAAAGGTAGCCGCAGCAACCGCAATTTTTGCAATCTTCATCCTCTGAAATCGCCTCGTTCCTCTCTCCGTAACGCTCTGGAAAAAGCACAAGCGGCAGAGTATCCTCTGTCGCCTGTTTCGTTCTTACTCAGGTAACTTCCCCTCTGCAATTTCAGCAATTGCAATGCTCACAGGCTTATCTTCCAAAGAAATCCCCTGTTCATCTGCCTCTGACGAAATTTGTCTGGCTCGATAAGCCACAAGATTGACCAACTGGTATCGGCTGGGAACCTGTTTTAATAGCTCATTCATAGCAGGATAAAGCATCATACTCGATTACACCCCTTTTGTTATATTAATGCGTTTTGACACCCGGCAACGTTCTGCTGTCAATATAGCCTCAATCTCTTTTGCCGCCATTTCTACCTGATTGTTAATGACAATATAGTCATAGTGGGAAATCTCCTGATATTCTTCCCTGGATCGCTGCAACCGTTCTTCAATTTTTTTCTCATTATCGGTTTTTCTGGCCCTTAGCCTTCGTTCCAGTTCCTCAAAGGATGGCGGGATAATGAAAACCAAAATAGCATAAGAACAATTTTCTTTCACTTTCGCTGCACCTTGTACTTCAATATCCAGCAAGACGTCCTGCCCTTGGCTCAGCTTCTCTTCCACAATTTTTTTGGATGTGCCATAATAATTTCCAACATATTCCGCATATTCTAAAAACTCATCTCGCCGAATCATTTCTTCAAATTCTGCTCGATCTGTAAAGTGATAGTTTACCCCGTTCAATTCTCCGACACGTGCCTGACGTGTGGTCCAAGAAACTGAAAAATAGATGTCTTTTCGATTTTTCAGTACCTCGGCAATCACTGTGCTCTTTCCCACTCCAGAAGCACCAGATATCACAATCAAACTTCCCTGATGTTCACTCATTCCTCTTCCTCCTCCGGCACCGCTTCCCGTCCGTTCAGACGCCCGGCAACTGTCTCAGGTTGTAGCGCAGAAAGGATAATATGGTCACTATCAGTGATGAGAACTGCCCGTGTCCGTCTTCCATATGTGGC
>JAQSXW010000052.1 GCA_029256465.1 Evtepia sp. | reverse complement strand
GTCTGGAAAATCTGGCTCCTGATCGGGCAGAAAAAATGCAGGTAGGCAAGCAAAAAATTCAAAATAAGAATAATCAACGCAAACCAGCATTTGGTAATAAACGCAGGCAGGAAGAGCAGGAAAAAATTCGCCGTCTGCAGCTAGAATTGGCAAAAAAGACTCCTCTTACCGTTAAGATTCCTGATGAGATCAGTGTTGGCGAACTGGCATCCAGAATGAAAAAAACCGGTGCTGACGTTGTCAAACAGCTCATGAAAATGGGAATTATGGCTTCCCTTCCTGAAATCATTGACCATGATACCGCAGCGCTCGTTGCTATGGAGCTTGGTTGTAAGGTCGAAAAAGAAGTGGTTGTCACCATTGAGGAGCGCCTCATTGATACAGCGGAAGATAAAAACGAGGATCTCATTGCCCGTGCTCCAGTTGTTGTGGTCATGGGACATGTCGATCACGGCAAAACCTCCCTTCTGGACAAAATCCGTAGCGCCAATGTTGTGGAAGGAGAAGCCGGTGGCATCACACAACACATTGGTGCTTATCAAGTTGAAGTCAATGGTTCTCCCATCACATTTCTGGATACTCCTGGGCATGAGGCGTTTACCGCCATGCGTGCCCGTGGCGCTATGGTAACCGATATTGCCATTTTGGTGGTTGCGGCTGACGATGGTATTATGCCCCAAACCATTGAGTCAATTAATCATGCCAGAGCTGCAGAAATCCCCATCATTGTTGCCATTAACAAAATGGATAAACCCGGAGCCAATCCAGATCGAATTAAGCAGCAACTAACGGAATACAACTTAGTTTCTGAAGATTGGGGCGGCGAAACCATTATTTGTCCCATCTCTGCAAAGACTGGCGAAGGGATCCGTCAACTGCTGGAAATGGTGGTTTTAACAGCTGAGATGCAGGAGTTCAAAGCGAATCCAAATCGTTCGGCTCATGGCGTCGTGATTGAAGCACGTTTGGATAAGGGCCGAGGCCCTGTGGCTACCCTTCTTGTTCAAAAAGGAACTTTGCATCAAGGCGATGTCATCATCGCGGGTACTGCTGTTGGCCGTGTCCGTGCGATGACAGATGCAAAAGGCAACAAGATTATCGATGCAGGCCCCTCTGTTCCTGTCGAAATCATTGGTATGGGCGAAGTTCCTGGTGCAGGTGACGAGTTCCATGCGGTGGATGACGAACGCATGGCACGTGAGCTTGCGGAACAGCGGAAGCATGAAAATAAAATGGCAACAAGTGGAAGCAGCCAGAAGGTAACTTTAGAAGACTTGTTCTCTCAAATTCAGCAAGGTGAATTGAAAGATTTAAACATCATCGTGAAAGCAGACGTACAGGGATCTGCAGAAGCGGTCAGGGCTTCCTTGGAAAAGCTCACCAATGAAGAAGTACGAGTGCGCGTCATTCATTGCGCAGTTGGTGCAATTAACGAATCAGATGTCATGTTAGCTTCTACCTCTAACGCGATTATTGTTGGCTTTAATGTCCGCCCCGATGCCAATGCCAGAGATTCTGCACTCCGTATGAGTGTAGACATGCGGATGTATCGAGTCATTTATGACTGTATCGATGAGATGGAAGCTGCTATGAAAGGTATGCTGGATCCCAAGTACAAGGAAGTAACTCTAGGTCGCGTAGAAGTTCGAGAGGTATACAAGATTACCGGCGCGGGTATCATCGCAGGTTGCTATGTTACAGAAGGCAAGGTCGCCCGCGGCGCCCAGCTTCGTTTGGTACGTGATGGAATCGTAATCCATGAAGGTGCCATTGGTTCTCTACGCCGCTTTAAGGATGATGTAAAGGAAGTAGCACAGAACTATGAGTGCGGTATCAGCATCGAAAAATACAGCGATATCAAAGTCAGCGATGTAATTGAAGCATTTGTCATGGAACAAATTCAGGCATAACACTCAATCACGCTTCTGCTTCTTTTTTTCATTTGGCATCAAGCCGGAGGCGCCGCAGGGTCCTCCGGTTTTCGCTAATTCCTACGTACATCCCTTTTGTCTCACAAACTAACAATTGTACTATAGGAGGATACTATGCCGAGTAATCGAATTGGTCGTATTAATGAGGAAATTCAGCGAGAGCTAGCTTCTCTAATCCGAACCTTAAAAGACCCCCGTGTTCACGGCCTCGTGTCTATTACTGCGGTCGAAACTACACCGGATCTTCGTTTTGCTAAAGTGTATGTCAGTGTTCTTGACCAAAGTGATATCAGCGAGGTGCTCAAAGGCCTCAAATCCTCCAGCGGTTTTCTGCGTAGGGAATTGAGCCGAACTCTTTCCATCCGATACACACCGGAGATACTGTTCCAGCATGATGACTCGATTGACAAGGGTACCCACATTCTCAAACTACTCAACGACTTAGAACAAAACTAAGGAGGCGTTCCATGGATTACCGTCAAACCGCCGATCTTCTCCGTGAGCAGGATGGATTCCTCATCCTCACTCATCGCCGTCCAGACGGAGATACCATTGGATCTGCTGCGGCACTTTGTTTAGGCCTACGACAGTTGGGTAAAACTGCTTATGTTTTTCCAAATGAAGAGGCTCATGATCTCTTCACCCCTTATCTGGAACCTGTGATGTCCCCCAAAGATTTTATCCCTCAGTTTATTGTAGCGGTGGATACAGCTTCTTTAGAACTGCTCCCGGACAATGCCAAAATCTATCAATTAAGCATTGATCTTTCTATTGACCATCACGGTTCAAATACAAATTATGCGAAAAAGACTTGTGTTGTCTCCTCGCATGCTGCTTGTGGAGAGCTTATTTATCTTATATTAAAAGAACTTGCGCCAATTTCTTCTGATGTTTCCTTACTACTTTACGTTGCCATTTCTACGGACACTGGCTGCTTTTCTTACTCCAATACCACAGCAGAAACGCATAGCATTTCTGCCGCACTAATTAAGATTGGATGTAAGCATCAATGGGTGAACAAACGGCATTTTCGAACAAAATCTCTTCCACGGCTTCGCTTAGAAAGTCTTTTAATTCAGGAAATGATTCTGCTGAACGAGGGTAAGACTGCAATTGCCTCAATTTCCTTGGAACTAGTTTCTGACCTGGGTGCAACGGAAGAAGATCTAGAAAACATTACAGCCTTTCTTGAACAAGTGCAAGGTGTGGAGCATGCGGTGACAATCCGTGAACTACACCCTGGTGAATATAAGATTTCTCTCCGAACCGGAGCATCCCTCAACGCCTCCGCTGTTTGTGCACTGCTTGGGGGAGGTGGACATCCCGCTGCCGCTGGATGTACCGTATTTGGCACCTTAGATACTGCAAAAGGCAACGTCATCCGTGCCATTTCAGAAATTCAAAATATAAATCCATAAAACGAATCAAACTAAAATCGGGAGGTAATCTATGCCCAGTGGAATCATTGTGATTGACAAACCTGCGGATTGGACTTCCCATGACGTAGTCGCAAAACTTCGCGGTTATTTTAAAGAACGCCGAATTGGTCATTCCGGAACATTAGACCCGATGGCAACAGGTGTTTTGCCTGTTTTCGTAGGACGAGCCACTCGTGCTGTGGAATTTGCAGCAGAAGGTAAAAAGGAGTATATTGCCGGACTTCGTCTTGGACTCGTCACTGACACCCAGGACATAACTGGTAAGACAATACAAAGAAGCCCTGTCGATCTTTCTTGGTTCCATCTGGAATCCACGCTCTCGGCATTCCGAGGTGATATCCTTCAGATTCCTCCCATGTATTCTGCAATAAAAAAACATGGAAAAAAACTCTATGAAATTGCTCGGAGCGGTAAAGAGGTAGAGCGTGAGCCTCGTCCTATCACAATTTATGAACTAGAGCTTTTGGATCAGCTCTCCCCTACTGACTTTTTCCTTCGTATCGTCTGTTCAAAAGGAACCTATATTCGTACACTTTGTCACGACCTTGGAGCTATGTTGGGGCCTGGGGGTTGTCTATTTTCCTTACGCAGGACAAAGGCAGCTGGTTTTACTCAAGAGGAATCTGTAACAATGGAGCAAATTCTTGCTTCAAGTAACCCTTTTCAATTCCTATTACCCATAGACTCCTACTTTTCCAATTATCCATGTCTAACAGTCGATACCTTGGCTGAGCAGAAAATACGAAATGGAATGCAGATTTCTTTTCCCTCCCCAAATGGCACTTACCGGGTTTATGGCGAAAACCAAGCCTTTTTGATATTGGGCCGTGTTGAAGAGAATGTTATGACTACCATAAAAAGCTTTTTTGAGGTGTAATCAATTGGAACAAAAAAAACGTGTACTAGCTTTGGGCTTTTTTGATGGTGTTCACCGTGGACATGGCGCATTGATGCGTAAGGTGATAGAACGAGCCAATGTGATTGGTGCTGTCCCCTCTGCCTTTACCTTTGATCCACATCCCCAAAGTGTGATTTTTGATAAGCCCGTCTGTCTGCTGACTTCCCCAGAGGATCGAGCTGATCTCATGAGACGTTACTATCATATTAAGGACGTAATCGTAACGCCTTTTACTCCAGAACGAATGAAACAGCCTTGGGATGCTTTTGTCCGTGAAACGCTGGTGCAAGATCTCCATGCCGTTCATCTAGTTGCCGGTCATGACTATCATTTTGGCTATAAAGGTGAAGGGAATCCAACTCGCCTCAAATCTCTTTGCAATGAACTTGGCATTGGCATCGATATCATTGAGAAGGTTGAATTCGATGGTATTACCATCTCTTCAACCTACATTCGAACTCTCGTTGCACAGGGTGAGATCGAACGAGCCAATGAGTTCTTAGGACATCCTTACACCATTAGCGATACCGTATCACACGGGAAGAAGCTTGGCTCCACGCTCGGCTTCCCTACTGTGAATTTAAAACTCAAACAGAATGTCCTACCTCCCGCACTTGGCGTATATGCTACCCGTGTCTGGTTGGAAAATGGAGAAAGTCATATCGCTGTCACCAATGTTGGTAAACGGCCAACCGTGGACGATGGACAAGCACTGACTGTTGAAGGATTTATCCTTGATTTTTCTGGAGATCTCTATGGGCAAAAGGTTCGTATGGAGTTTTACCACTTCATTCGTCCCGAGCAGAAATTCCCATCTTTGGAGGCATTACGTGACGAGATTATGCGCAATGCAGAGCAAACTAGGGAATTCTTTGCGTCTGTAAAATAAATATAAAAAACAACTGCCGTAACATTGGCAGTTGTTTTTTATTATAGCGTGTGAGAAATGGAAGGTGCAATTGCCTGTTGATAAAAGTAATCAAACTGAGAGAGATCTGATAGATAGATGTGAGCCAGATGTTTTAGTATTTCCTGCTGGTTATGACTGATGGGATCATACACGCCTGCAACCATAAACCCAGCCATTCTGGCTGTTTTTGCCCCATGCACGGCATCTTCAAATACCCAAGTCTTCTCTAGATCTGTTCCCATGCACGTTTTTGCTTGCAAATAAATATCTGGCCAATCCTTTCCAAGTCCAACTTCCTCACAGGTAAAAATCTTGTCAAAATAGTTCAGAATTCCGGTATGGTGCAATCCATCTTCAATTAATTCCCGATCCGTGGCGGTGGCAAGAGTCATTGGAATCTCTAACTTGCGCAATGACTCCAAGAACTGTTTTGCTCCAGGCTTTAGTGTAACCTCTTCCTGATAAAAGCTCCAAATTGTTTGATTGATCCCTGCAGCGATTTCCTCATTAGAACGATTAATTTGATACGAAACTCTTAGATATTCGGCACTGTCCGTCAACGTCATGGAAAACAATTTTTCTCCTAATGAAGCATCCGCAGAGATTCCCAAGGTATCTAAATATCTGATGCCTGCTTCCATCCACATGGCGGTGGAATCCAACAGAGTTCCATCTGCATCGAAGATTACTCCTTGAATCATGGTGTAAATACCTCTTTGCAAGCTTTCTTCAAGGCCCTTGTTCCAGTAGTAATATTTTTTTGACCAAAGATTGCACTTACTACAGCTACCCCTGCGACCCCAGTATTCCTAAGCTCTGAAATTCTTCCTTCCGTAATACCACCAATGGCAACAACAGGAATGTTGACCGATTGGCAAATAGCTCTCAGCGTCTCTAGATCAACATCTGCC
>JAQSXW010000051.1 GCA_029256465.1 Evtepia sp. | reverse complement strand
AGGGAAGGCTGCATTGGTGGCCATGATCAGCTCTGGCTTCCCTTCGACATTCTGCTGGAACTGTAGGTCGTGGGGAGTGGCGGAGATATACTTGTCCACAATCTTTTTTGTGGTCCCGTCGGCTTTCAGGTCAGTCAGAGCGGTATTGATCTGAGCGAGCAGATCGGTGTTTTCCTTGGCCACAGAGATGGCGTAATCCTCCACGGTATACTCCGTGTCAAGGATGGAAAGCTTTACTTTTTTGCTGCCGCAGCTAGCAAGCAGCCCTAGGCAGAGCAGCAGAGCAAGAGAAAGAGAAAGAATCTTTTTCATAATTAACCTCACATTCTGCAAAGGCGCAAAAGGCCCTTTGCTACGGAAATTATACACAGGATTGCCTTCTATTGCAAGTTTTTTTGAAAAAATATTCACTGTTTAGGCAGCACCTATGCATGTAAATCACCTCCATACTGATTATGCCCCATGTATGATGGTGAAAGCCTCTGGTACCGTTTCCACCCATATTACCGGTAAGAAGGGTGCGGCCGAAGTGCTCCATTTCCAAGATGTCTTTGGGTGGAGAGATGAGTGTGACCTCCAGTAAACCGTCATCCAGCTCCGGATTTCCGGGAGGGAAATGGTGAAAGCCAGCAACAGAGGTGGTGTTACTGACCATACCGTAGATGTAGTTGCCGGTTACGGTCTGGCCGTCAAATTGGGCCGTGATATGGTAAGGTTTGATCGAGCCAAGCCGCTTGACGCTTTCTAACAGGTAAGCAGTATAGCCCAGCAGGTTTTTGGTGCGTTGCGGGGTACTGAAGGATACATCAGCAAATGCGCCAAACGCAGCCACATAGACAAAGGGTCGACCATTAAATTTTCCCACATCACAGGGGCGAGCGACCCCCCCAGCGGCGGTGACTGCTATCTCAGGAAGGGCTGTGGGAAGCGATAGGTTTTTGGAGAAATCATTTGTGCTCCCGATTGGTATATAGCCCAAGGGTGGCGGGTTTGGTAAACGTAGAATACCGGAAACAGCTTCATTTAACGTGCCGTCACCGCCAGCAACGACGATTCTGTCATAGGAGGAACCCCAACGGGTAATGGCTTCTCCGGCATCTCCCGGTGCCTGCGTGGGATAGGTAGTAACCAGATAGCCCTCAGCGGTCAGGAGATTTAAAATGTCGGAAAGTCCAGTCCAGTTTCGGTCTTTGCCCGCATGGCGGTTGTAGATGAACAGCATGGATTGCACGGTAAGCACCCCCTTTCCTTCATCAGTAATCATATCCAATATCCAATCCAGTATTATGCAATTGTTAACTTATTATACTGCGCTATGTACTGGTTGACAAGATTCATAAAAAAAGGATATACTAAAATAAGAATTCACGGGAAGTGAGACTAAAGTCACATGACGAAAACCCAATTGCTAATGCCGTATTCCTCAAATCCTGAACTGCGCCTCGTGCTCGCTAAGCTTTTGGACAAGCGTGCCATGACAGAAACGCGAGATTTGCCTGCCTGTAGCGGATTTCTCTCTCCGGAAGAGCGTGGTCTAGCAGAAGATATTATGAAGAAGCTGCCTCCGGTGAACACGGTCTTTTTCGGCGGGTTTGAGGGAGCCGAACGGCAGATCTGCGCCTTCTTGCCTTCTTGGATGACGCAGGAGGATTGGCTTTGTGAGGACGAGTGTCCGGTCTGCGCGATCAAAGCAGACGTTTCGTCAATGTCCGACTTAACCCACCGGGATTATTTGGGCTCGCTCATGGCCTTGGGAATTTCCCGGGAAAAATTTGGGGATATTTTGCGTCAGGAGCATGGCTGTCAATTGCTGCTCCTGCGGGAGGTTCTCCCGGTTGTATGCAGTCAGTGGGAGAAGGTTGGCCGGCACCCGTTGAAGATAAAGTCCTTGCCTTTTTCAGAACTAATTAGGGAAACACCAAGGGTACGGAAGCTGCGGGATACGGTGGCCTCGATGCGCTTGGATGGGGTAGTGGCGGCAGGGTTTTCTGTGTCCAGAGCAAATGCGGTAGAACTGATTTCCGCAGGGCGTGTGCTACGCAACCACCGAATTTGTGATAAGGCAGATCAAATAGTAGAATCAGGAGATGTGTTTTCCTGCCGGGGCCTGGGGAAATTCCTTTTGAGCCGGGCAGATGGAAAAAGCAAAAAAGGGCGGATCATAATTGAGCTAGACCGTTATGAATAAGAGGTGGATGGCATGACATTTGAAAAGATTGAGCGGCTAAATGAGCTGGCGTGGAAGCACAGAACAGAAGGCCTCACCGAAGAGGAACTCGATGAGCGGGCAGAGCTCCGTAAGGAATATTTGGCCGCCATGCGCGATAGTTTAGAGGCGCATTTGGATAACACGTATCTCATCGATGAAAACGGTGAGAAACAAAAGCTAAAAAAGAAAGACGAGTAAGATGAATGTCGCCCAAAGAGGCGTTTCAACGATGAAGGAGGAACCCCTGATGCCCAGTATGTATGTGAATGTTCCCAAGCTGGAGACCCAAAAGAGAGATCAGCTGGTGGAAAAGCTCTATGAAGCTGCCACCACTGTGCTCAAAGTGCCCCATATCTATACGTTTGTGAATGAATATGAGACCGTATACGAAAATGGAAAACCTTGGGCTGCACCCAATATGAATGTGATTAACCTAGAAGCAGGACCCATGCCGGCAGAAAAGATTGAGGTAATTGCCGGGCACATGGCAGATGCAGTGAAGACTGTTTTAGGAGAGGGGCAGGGCACCACACTGGTGTATCATGCAAATGCGCTCGATCACATTGCCATTAACGGAAAACTCATTAAGAAATAACAACAAGACAGAAAAACCCCTACTCAGTGAGTAGGGGTTTTTCATTGCCTTATTAACAGTACGCTAACTCATTCTTTTGCAGCGGCTTTCTCCGCAGCAGCAAAGGCCATATATTCCTTTGCGTTTTGGATATTTCCTTCCACCTCTTCCGGGGAAAGGCTTCGCTTTACTTTTGCGGGCATTCCGACCACTAGACTGTTTGGGGGGATTTGTGCCCCAGCAGGAACCACAGCACCAGCCCCCACAATGGAACCTGCACCGATGTGCGCACCATCTAAGACCACAGCGTTCATGCCGATGATACAGTGATCCTCCACGGTACAGCCATGAACGACAGCACCATGTCCAAGCGAGACATAGTCGCCAATCACAACATCATTCCCAATGTCACCATGAATGACGACGCAATCTTGTATGTTGCTAAAGTTCCCAACTGTGATGCGCATGCCAACTCCGCGGACAGCGGCATTAAACCAGACATTCACCTGTTGACCCAAGGTGACACTGCCTTTGACAACAGCGCTTGGCGCAACCCAGGCGGTTTCATGAATCGTTTCCGGCATGATAACCTCCCGTGATTTTAGTGAGTAAGAACTCGGATACGGAGCACTCCGTCCATCGACGAAAGTGCAGAAATCACAGCATCGTCAATGGCAACGTTGGTATCTAGAAGAGTGTACGTGTAATCACCCTTTGCTTTGGAGGAAAGAAATTCTGCAGTAATGCCCCTTTGGGAAAGAAGGGATGTGATCCCGGTCAGCTGATCTTGCCGATGGAGGATCGAGATGCGGAAGGCAGTCTGCCAATCCTGAGATAGGTTCGGCAGGTTTACCGAGTTTTTAATATTGCCGTTCTCCAAATAATCCTGAAGCTCTAAGGCAGCAATAATCGCACAGTTTTCTTCGCTTTCCTCTGTGGAAGCGCCCAGATGAGGGATGGGAACCACATTTGGGACACCGGAGATTTCACTGTCGGGGAAGTCCGTGACATAGGAGGCAACCTTTCCACTCTCCAAAGCAGCAATCATATCAGCATTGTGTACCAACTCACCACGGGCAAGATTAATGATGCGCACACCGTCTTTCATCTGCGCAAACGCGTCTTTGTTAATGGAAGCACGGGTTTCACTTGTCATGGGCAGGTGGAGAGAAATATAATCCGATTGCCCGTAAAGCTTACTGAGATCCTGTACATACCGAATTTTAGGGGAGAGGGAGAGGGCAGAAGAGACGGACAGAAAGGGATCGTAACCCACAACGTCCATACCGAGGGTAACGGCGGCGTTTGCCACCAGAATGCCGATTGCACCCAGTCCAACAACGCCCAATGTTTTCCCCATAATTTCTTGGCCTGCAAAGGCAGCCTTGCCCTTTTCAACCACTTGAGCGACATCCACCCCGCTTTTCACCTGATCCTTGACCCACTCAATGCCGCCGGAAATGTTCCGGGAGGCGAGGAGCAGGGCACAGATGGCGAGTTCTTTCACGGCGTTGGCGTTGGCACCAGGCGTATTGAAGACCACGATGCCAGACTCGGAGCAGCGATCTAAAGGAATGTTATTGACACCGGCACCGGCTCTTGCAATCGCCAAAAGCTCGGTAGGGAAGTCATAGTCGTGCAGTTTGGCGGAGCGAACCAGGATGGCCTGTTCTTGCGCCACAGCATCTCCCACTTCAAAACGGTCAGCATCCAAATGAGCCAGCCCTTTGGGGGAGATTTTATTCATGGTTTTAATACGGTACATGAAAAGCCTCCCGATTAGTTGTTTTTATCGAAGGTACGGATAAAGTCGCAGAGCTTTTCTACGCCTTCTGTCGGCACTGCGTTATAGATTGAAGCACGCATACCGCCGACATTGCGATGGCCCTTCAGAGAGGTAAGGCCGGCCTCGGTGGCTTCCTTCACAAACTTAGCATCCAGGTCGTCATTGCTGGTACGGAAAACCACATTCATGTCAGATCTGGAGCCAACCTGAGCGGGAGCGGTAAAGAGACGAGAGGAATCGAGCGTATCATAAAGCATTTGAGCTTTGTTTCTCTTAATTTTCTCAATGCTGGGGACCCCACCCAAATTCTCTAGCCAGTCACAGACAAGACCCAAGATATAGATACACCAACAGGGAGGTGTATTATACATAGAATCCTTATCAATCATGGTTTTATAGTTCATCATCAGTGGGGTAAAGGGCAGCTCATTGCCCGCCAAATCTTCCCGAATCATGACGACAGTCAGGCCAGATGGTGCCAGATTCTTCTGTGCACCAGCATAGATGAGACCGTATTTGGAAACATCCACCGGGCGAGACATGATGTTGGAGGACATGTCACAGCAGAGAGTGACATTCCCGGTTTCGGGAACATACTGCCATTCTGTACCATAGATGGTGTTATTGGCACAATAATGGAAGTAAGAGGCATCGGGAGATAGTTTGAGCTGCTCCTGTGTGGGAATATAGGTGTGGTTTTGATCCTCAGAGTTTGCGGCGACATTAATTTCACCGTATCTCTTTGCCTCTTTATAGGCAATGTTGGAAAAGTTACCGGTGACGGCATAGTCCGCTTTTCCAGTTTTTCCAATGAGGTTCAGAGGAACCATGGAAAACTGAGTGGAAGCGCCGCCCTGCAAAAATAGGATTTTATAGTTGCTGGGTACGTTCAAAAGCGCACGGAATTTGGCCTGTGTATCATCAAAAATCTTTTGGAAGGCCTTAGATCGGTGGCTCATCTCCATCACGGACATACCGGAACCGCCATAATTGGTGATTTCGGAGCCGGCACGGGTAAGTACTTCCAGAGGAAGCATGGAGGGACCTGCGGAGAAATTGTAAACGCGATCTTGCATTGCCATGTGAATACCCCTTTCTTTAGCCTTCGACTTGTGTTTGGCTTTGTTGTTCTAAAGTGTAAAAATACATTCGTTCTCCTGTGAAAAACGATAATATGGTATTATAATTAGTTTCTTTTCCACTGTCAAGGAAGGATGAAGCAGGGCACCGAAATTTGTCAATTAGTCCAATTTTACTACTGGATAAGGCGGCTCACCTTGTTGCAGGAAGCGTCTTTTGTATTTTAGCTGGGCATAATCTGTTACCCGCTTGAGGCAAAGACCATCGGAAATGCCGCCAATGGTTCCGATGATGGGGATCCCCTGGATAAACTTCAGATAAAGAAGGTGTGAGGAGAGGGCGGCGGAGGTCCGCTTCAGCTGCTCCTTTTTGCTAAGCGAAGGATACTTACCCCAATCAATCCACAAATTGAGCTGCAGATCAGAGAAAGTGAAGCCTTCCCCGCGGAGAAGAGCCCCCTCAATTACCATTAAAATAAAAAGCTGTTCCTCGGGAGAATCATACTCGAATCCATAACTCATGGCGATTTCGTAAATGCTCCGCAGTAAAACCCCAGAAAAGAGAGGGATGTCGGGAAGGCCGATGCCGAGGAATCCCAGCAAAGATCCTTCCATGCCCGCCACAAAAACATGCTGGGCAGATTGAAGCCGTGCTTTTTTGGAAAAGCTTTGCAGGGATTTACGGTTTTGCAGGATCTGAGCGGTCGCTAGGTTTGCACGAAACTCCTGCTTTTGCTGCTCTTTGGAATAGGTTTTTTCAATGAGAGTGTTACCTTTGGAAAAAACCAAAGAAAAGGCTTTTTCAAAGGCGAGGGTTAGGGTATCTTCCAATCGATCCGGGATCTTGGAGGTAAGGCTTTGTTCCAGCGCAGAGGGCTCTTCCATAAGGCGCTTTTGTTGGAGACGGGCTTCCTTCTTCATGAGTGCGGTCCATTCCCGCTGGTGGGGTGAGGGCGGATTGCGAAACAACATCGGAGCTCCCCCTTTCACTTTTTCAT
>JAQSXW010000050.1 GCA_029256465.1 Evtepia sp. | reverse complement strand
GGACGGAACAAACGAAAGAGTTCCAAGGCCTTGCCACCATCCCCTGCGAGCATGGTTTCGTACCCTTCCTTTTTTAAATACAGGTTTAAGAGCTCCGCAATGTTGGTATCGTCCTCTGCAATGAGTACCTTTCTTGGCATATCTCTCGCCGCCTTTCCATTGCATTATTTGCTGTTTGACGGAAACGTTGTCCGCCAGAACCTTTGTGTCTCATTATGGCACGAACGCGAATCGTCGTCAAGGAGAGACTTTTCTCCTTTCTCACACAGGAAAATATAAGCTTCTTAGTATATTTTTCCCTGTTTGCGGGATACTAGCTTCAGATAATCCGGAAAGGAGGGGTTTCATTATGGCAAATCATATGGAAGATGACAAAAAGCAGAAGAATAAAAAGGATATGCCCATTCCGCCATCTGCTACCTTTGTCGATGTGTCAGGTAAACTGGAAAAAAAGAAGGGTATGTCCGACTCTTCGAATGAAGGATTGAATGACAGCACCCAGTGCAGCTTCTGACCTAGGGAAAATCGATCGTTCAAAAAATAAGTCGATCCTATATTGGATCGGCTTATTTTTTGAACAAACGCACCTTCGCCTCGAAAATCGAAGGCTATGTGGGGGAGGGAATAGACAAAATGCACAAGGGTAAATGAGACTAACGATTGCTCTCAAAGCAGGAAGTGAAATAGCCGGAAATCACTCCCTTTCTTCCAATGTTCTGATTTATCTGAAGAAAAAATAAAAAATTGAATGTGGATCTACGTCCTAATCCTGCCAAAAGCGGAGTGATGGCAGGAAGATTTTGTGCATGTTTTTATGCTACTTCGCTTGACGAAGAGGGGAAATAAATGATATGATGTGTGAAAATATTAATTGACACACAATATCTTGTGTTTTGAAGAGAGAGAAACACATTGGAAGAGAGGATTGTCGGCATGGGGATGGTCAAGGAAATTCGCAAAAGAGATGGTCGACTGGTGTTCTTTGATGAGAGCAAGATTGCCGACGCGATCGAAAAGGCGTTTACCGTTACTTATAAACCAGGGTACGGTGAAACAGCCCAAAAGCTGGTGGGGGAAGTTGTTTCCATTTTAGAGCTCGAGGGCGAAGAGACACCAGATGTGGAACACATTCAGGACCTGGTAGAGCGGGTTCTAATGGACAGTGGCTACATTCAGACGGCAAAGGCCTATATCCTTTACCGTTCGGAACGCAGCCGTGCCAGAGAAATGAATACTCGCCTCATGAAGATCTATGAGGATATTACCTTTTCCTCTGCAGCGGAGAGTGACATTAAGCGGGAAAACGCCAACATTGATGGTGATACTGCCATGGGTTCTATGTTAAAGTTTGGCTCGGAAGGCGCAAAGCAGTTCTATGACATGTTTGTGCTCAATCCCGATCATGCCAAGGCCCATCGGGAGGGAGATATCCACATACATGATTTGGACTTTTTGACCTTAACAACTACCTGTTGCCAGATTGATATTAAAAAGCTGTTTCAAGGTGGATTTTCCACCGGGCATGGAACGCTGAGGGAGCCAAATGACATCGCATCCTATGCTGCATTAGGTTGCATCGCCGTTCAGTCGAACCAGAACGACCAACATGGCGGGCAGTCCATCTATAACTTTGATTACGGCATGGCCGATGGCGTAAAGAAGACCTTTGTCCGAATCTATCGTCAAAATCTGGCCAGAGCCTTGATGCTTTTAGTTGGAGAGGACGATCCTGAAGCTCAGATTAAAGAGAACATCATTCGCATTCAGAAGGAGGCAGGCCTCGTACCAACGATTGAGGACTGTGACGCTTACTTTGAAGCGGAGGTTCCCTTCCTCACAGAGCGCTACGGCGATGAGGAAGAGATGAAAAAGGCCCAGCAGTTTGCCCATTATCGTGCTGTGAAGGAAACGGACAGGGCCACCTATCAGGCTATGGAGGCTCTGATTCATAATCTGAACACTATGCATTCCCGCGCGGGTGCCCAAACCCCATTCTCCTCTGTCAACTACGGGATGGATACCTCGCCGGAAGGGCGGATGGTCATGAAGAATGTCTTGTTGGCCACAGAGGCAGGACTAGGCAGCGGGGAGACACCCATTTTCCCTATCCAGATATTCCGCGTGAAGGAAGGGGTTAACTATAACCCTGGGGATCCAAACTATGACCTGTTTCAGTTGGCAATGCGTTGCAGTGCAAAACGCTTATTTCCCAACTTTTCATTTATGGATGCGCCATTCAATGCAAAATACTACAAAGGAACTCCTGAGACCGAAATTTCTTATATGGGCTGTCGAACCCGCGTGATTGCCAACGTCTATGATCCAGAACGGGAAATTTCCACCGGACGAGGAAACCTTTCGTTTACCACCATTAACCTGCCTCGTTTGGCGATTAAGGCAAAAGGCGATGTACAAAGCTTCTTCGAGAATTTGGATCAGAAGATTGATCTCTGCATTGATCAGATGATGGAGCGCTTTGAAATCCAGGCACGGAAAAAGGTGCGCAATTACCCATTCCTGATGGGTCAGCATGTGTGGTTGGATTCGGACAAGCTGGATTGGGATGACGAGGTCCGTGAAATTCTAAAACATGGAACCTTGTCTCTGGGCTTCATTGGTCTGGCAGAAACGCTGACCGCCCTCATTGGTCAGCATCATGGACAAAGTGAAAAAGCCCGCGTGCTGGGGCTGGAGATCATCAGCCATATGCGCAGTAGAATGGATGAAGAGAGCCGGAAACGGAAAATGAACTTTACCCTCTTGGCCACACCAGCAGAAGGACTCTCTGGTCGATTTGTCCGGATGGATTGTGAACGATTTGGTGTCATTGAAGGGGTGACGGATAAGGAATACTATACAAACTCCTTTCATGTTCCTGTGGGCTTCCCAATCTCTGCCTACGAAAAAATTGAGATCGAAGCACCCTATCATGCACTGACCAATGCAGGTCACATTAGTTACGTTGAATTAGACGGAGATCCTACTGAAAACTTAGACGCGTTTGAACATGTGATTCGCTGCATGAAGGAAAAGGGGATCGGGTATGGTTCTGTGAACCATCCTGTGGATCGGGATCCGGTTTGTGGGTTTACGGGCATCATTGGGGATCAATGCCCTGGCTGTGGGAGAAGAGAAGATGATGGGGTTTCCTTTGAACGGATTCGACGCATTACCGGTTATTTGGTTGGTACCTTAGATCGTTTCAACGATGCAAAACGGGCAGAAGAACGCGATCGCGTCAAACATCAAGCATAACGAATAATTTTTTGTATGAGAGAAGACCTCGCGGAACGATTTGCTTCCGTGAGGTCTTCTGTTTTAAATTTTCTTATGCGTAGTAGGTTCCTTG
The DNA here is from genome assembly GCA_029256465.1 of Evtepia sp. GTDB lineage: Bacteria > Bacillota > Clostridia > Oscillospirales > Oscillospiraceae > Evtepia. The sequence continues at coordinate 2,988 of JAQSXW010000050.1, read as the reverse complement.
TGTTATTTGTTAGTAAAAAAACGAGCGCCGTATTACGGCGCTCGTTTTTTTGTAAGTGCAAAAGAGATGTACTTATCTCTCTTCGATCCAATGCTTGCCGATGGGATCCAAGGTAGGATCTTTGTCCATGTTGTGGCAGATCATCAGAGTCTGGTTACGGTTCTCAACATGCAGAGCATTCTCGAAGCCGGAAGAGTCGACGTTGCAGCGCATAGCTTCCTTGGTCAGACGAACAGCCAGAGGATCCTTAGCAGCGATGGTGCGAGCCAGCTCGATGGCAGCAGGATACAGGTCAGCGCGAGCGTCAACAACGCGGGAAACCAGACCCAGATTCCAAGCTTCATCAGCGTTGATGAAGTTACCGGTCAGCATCATCTCGTAAGCGCGGCCAGTGCCGATCAGACGGGGCAGCTGATAGGAGGAGCACATATCGCAGCCGCCGATGCCAACGTTGGCATAGAAGCAGGAGAAACGTGCAGTCTTGGTGCAAAGACGGATGTCAGAAGCCATAGCCAGGGAGAAACCGCCGCCAGCAGACACGTTGTCGATCATGGCGATCCAAGGCTGAGGAGTCTGAGTCATTCTGAGTTCCATCTCGCCCAGCTTGATCTGGTAAGCAAAGAAGCCAGGAGCGGTCTTCTCGTAGTCGGTCAGGCCTTCCTTAACGTCCAAGCCAGCACAGAAGCCCTTAGCCTCGTCGCCGCCGTACAGCAGGACAACGCGGACATTGTAGAAATCTTCCTTCAGTTTGGCACACAGGTCGGTCATTTCGTCTACCAGCTTATGGCTCAGTGCGTTATAAGCGTTGGGACGGTTCAGGGTGACCTTCATGATATTGGGCTCAACCATATCGATGAGAAGAGTTTCATACTTAGGATAAGTCAGGGGAGCAGGATAGTTGATCTTCATTTTGCAGTCCTCCTTAAAATTTGTTGGCAATCTGCCAAGTGTTTAAGTTCCGAGCACCGCATGAGTAGCCGACCCGGTTACCCGGGCCGGCCAGTGGTGCTCATGGTATATACAAGAACGAGAGAATCGTTCAGGCATATGAAACCAATCAAATATTCATTTGAGAATGCGCAGGAAAAGCTTACATCTGGTTGGTGTTGCCGCTAGCAGCAACAAACATGCCATGGATCAGGTACTGAATGTCGCCGGAGCCCTCAATGTTGGGAGCGATGGCAGCATCTCTCAGGAAGCGCTCTGCATGATACTCGTCGCAGACACCGTAAGCACCCATTGCGTTCACAGCCATGGTAGCAACGTTGGTTGCGACCTCAGCAGCATAGCCCTTAGCCTGAGCGGTACGGGCCTGAACAGCACGCATGGTGTTCACATCGTCGTTAGCGAAGTGGTTCTTGTCGCAGTAGTCAGCAGCTTCCAGCAACAGCAGCTCAGCAGTGTGAGCATAGGTCAGCATGGTGGAAAGACGCAGCTGAGTGGTGGGGAACTTGGTGATGGACTTGCCGCGGTGCAGCTTCTCCTGGCAGTACTTCAGAGCCAGGTCCGCAGCGCCCAGAGCGGTGCCAGCGAAGACAGCGGTGAAGCCGAGCTTGCCGTAAGCGGTGGTGCCCAGCAGCTGGGTGAAGCCGTCGCCGGGCTTGCCCAGAATCTGGTCTGCGTTGACCACGATGTCGTCCATGAAGATGTCATAGACGTGAGAGCCGCGGTAGCCGACCTTCTCCCAAGGAGTGGAGATGGAGTAGCCCTTGCAGAACTTGTCAATGACCAGGCCTGTGACCAGATCCTTGTCGGACTCCTCGTCCTTCACCAGAGCGAAGAGCACCAAGGGACCGTCATAAGCAGCGTTGGAGATGAAGCGCTTCACGCCGTTCAGCTTGTAGGTGCCGTCAGACTGCTTCTCCAGACGGGTCTTCAGCATCTTGGGGTCAGAGCCGGTCTCGGGCTCGGTGAAAGCGAAGGAAACGGTTTGCTCGCCGGTGAGGCAGGGAGCCAGCCATCTTTCCTTCTGCTCGTGGTTAGCGTAGAGGTCAATTGCCTCCAAGCCCAGGATATACACATCCAGGCACTTACCAACGGAGGGAGAAACGCGGCTGATCTCCTTGAGGATGATAGCCTGCTCCACGTGACCCATGCCCATTCCGCCGTATTCCTCGGGGAAGCTGATGCCGATGAAGCCGGACTCAGCCATCTGCATGTGCAGGTCGTGGGGCAGCTGGGGCAGCTCTTCACCGGTGCTGACCTTGTTCAGCTCGCCCTTTTCGATCTCCTCGATGCGGGGAGCCAGAGCGTTCTGAGCAAAGTCGCGAGCCAGTTCATAAATCATCTGCTGGTCTTCATTGAGTAAAAATTCCATGAATAATTCCTCCTGATATGAATGTTTTTGAAAACAGGTTTAGAAAAACTTGCCTGGACATTAAAATCCATAAGAATGCCCAAAACAAAGCATTCCACACCGGCATGTCTTATCCAAATTATATCACAACAAAGGCACCGGTGCATGCTGTATATTAATCATTTTTTTGCCATTTTGTACTCAACATTGATTATGTACGAGAAATGTGAAAGGGAACGAAATTGTTTAAAAGAAACAAAAATAGAGAACAAAAATTGGCAAAACACACAAAATTGCGGCCTGAGAATATTTGTAAAACCAAAAGGAAAGATTGGAAGGGAAAACTGTTTGCTGGAGAGGAACTATCCATTGTGGCAAGGAGAGAAAGGCCTGCCCAATGGATGGAGCATCATCATGCAGAATAAAAGGGAAAACGGCGGTTCGGGTGGGGCGGAGGAGAGCTTGTTTCCACATGTTCCTTGTGTTAAAATGAGAAGCAATGATGATGACTGTTTACCGTGAGGAGGAGACTGTGATGCGGATTGCCAATACAGTAAATGATTCGATTGTTGACGGGCCTGGACTGCGCTTTGCGATTTTTACCCAAGGCTGTATCCATGAATGTCCTGGCTGCCACAATCCGGAAACGCACGACCCGGCGGGAGGGCGAGAAGTTCCTGTTGAAGAGCTTG
>JAQSXW010000049.1 GCA_029256465.1 Evtepia sp. | reverse complement strand
ACTGTCCATCTGAAGTAGTTTTCGAATAACCGGATTCGGCTCTGCATCCATCCTCCGTTTCAGGTACTGCTTGTTTTCATCGAAATTCTCTTTTGAGTTCAGGCAAAGCATTTCAATTTCAGCAATCCCTTTAAGCACCGTCATCAAGGCATAGATCCTTGCACTAACAGTTGATTCAGACAGCACAGATATATTGGTGGGATGAATAATGAAATAGACTAGCTCTCCGTATGCGGTTTTGATACTGTAGTCCGTGAGGTCATCGATACCGATGAGCTCTCGTGTGGACTGCTTCTGTTTTTCTTTCTGTCGATTATTTTTCAAATTTAGAACCTCCATTCATATAACTGTTGTTTGAAAATAAAAAAGGCACCGGCATAACGGATAAAATCCAGAATGCTGGTGTCTTCAAATCGAATGGATAAAAAGGCATAGGCTGCTGTTATGACAATCGGAATCATGATGCTCAGCTGCGCTAAGGCAAAGACAGAAATCAGGAGTCCTACTCCAATAATTCCAATGTCTCTAAGCTCCCAAAGCCATAAAGTCGCTTTTGCTTTTAAGTTGTCAGGATACATGTACATTTTCAAATCACCTCCTATCAACGATTGATCTTCCTCAAAAAATAAGCAATCCCACGCATGATAAAGTCCACACATGGGATTGCTACGCTATTGCCGAGAGCTTTATATCTCGGGCTATCTGATGCTTTTGGTATATCTGTCCACCCACCAGGAAAGCCTTGAAGTCTTTCACATTCGAGTGGCGTTAGCCTGCGAACCAGATTTACTGTCTTCACCTGATTCTCACCTTCGTCCTCTGGAGGTGCATTCGCATTTGCTTCCGAGGATATATCTGCCATGATCTTTGGATAGTCAATAATGCATTTATCTTGAGTAACATATTGATTTCCAATACCTTTTTCGTCCCCGACACACAAAGCCCCCACCACATTTTGATACGTTTTGGGCAAAGAAAAGACTGCATGAATATCTGCAGTCGTCAAAGTATAGCTTATATTTTCCTGAAAACCACAGCCATTCCCACCATTCGCATCTTGCCTGTTGATGATATTGCTTGCTATACAATAGCTCTCTTCTCCCAAATGTTTTGATACAAGAGGAACGTTATTTCCGCCAGTCCCATAAATCGCAGCTACCGTTGGAGCAATATTTAACGGTCCATCATACCTACAATCTTTTGCATGATTGTCAAACAGCAAGGGTTGAGTATCTCCAGTATCGGACTCATTCGTATATGGTTCAGAATAATAATCCGTGTTCCTCGTCCAATCTTCCATGATAATCGGTAGGTGACCACCCATCTTTGCTCTTAATGTAGATGTAATTTCTTCAGTAACATCCATTCGTTCACCACCTTGGTCATTGAGACAAATCAGCGGTTTAGCTATAAACGTTTGCATTTGCATATTTTGTGTTGCCATCAATGCCCCTGAGATCCCGTTTAAGTCAATCCCTTCATTGCGTTGATTAATATGATATGACTTGATTTCTGCGAATAGATTCTCAGTAATCTGACCCTCTTCTCCTACAATTCCAGCTTGGATTTCTAGTGCTTTTTTCAATTGAGCAGGCAACTCTTTATCCCTCGACTTCGCTCGGCGTAGTATTCCCAAACAAGCGGTCTTGCTCAAATAGTATTTTAGGTGCGGTGTACCCTCCAAAATCTGCGACAAGAAAGATTCTTTTGCGTCGTTGGGCGACACCCCAGTATTGAGCATCGAGAACTCTCCAAGCAATAGAGAATTGGTTTCCCAAAATGCACCCAGCAGATTTCCATACCCCTCCCGGAGGTCGAGGTATAGATATTGAGTTGTCAGCAATTCTAGCGGTTTCCTCAAGCACTGCCTTGAAGTCTTCTCCTTCTGCGGATGAAAATGCTCCGGGGACATTTTCCCAAACGAAGAATCGAGGTCGCACAAGGTCATTTGCTTTGCCTCGTTTTCCATCTTCATTCCTCATTTCTTTAGTTATCCTTATCTGCTCCATAAATAGTCCAGAGCGTTCACCGGCTAGACCTGCTCTTTGACCTGCTACAGATAAATCCTGACAAGGTGATCCTCCACAAATAATATCAACCACAGGAAGTTCCTCACCCTTTAATTTTGTTATGTCCCCGACATGAAGCATTTCAGGGAATCTTATTTTTGTTACTTCGATAGGAAAACTCTCAATTTCACTTGCCCACAAAGGAACAATCTCATTGTGGACAGCTGCGAGAGGAAATCCGCCTATCCCATCAAAAAGGCTCCCCATCGTAACCATATTAGTGCCTTTTCAAGTACGGAATCCCATCTTCCGTCACCCTATCAACATCTCCAGCATAGGAAGATGATACAAATATCTGTTTCATAAATTCTCCTTCTTACACTTTATTTTGGTATTGCTTGTGCTATCGTCCTTGTTGTATTCACCGCTGCCTGAGCTGTATAAACCGCACTCATCACATTGGCTTTGGTCGAAGTATCCAGACCAAATGCACCTGCAATCCGTGGTACCTCTCCTGCCGAAAGCATCAACCCAAGGCCAAGCAAGGCATGATCCTTCACAACCATGAGCCCGGCAGTCAGGATGGTCGCCTGTAAGAAAGTGGTCAAACACAGTCCGATAATTTGCTTCGTCCATTGAATGAAGCCATCGATGTAACCCCTTGGTACAGAGAACATATATAAGCTTCCGACTGCAATCTGAATAAGCAAAATGCCTCCTCGCTTAAGGTTTGTGAAGAATACCTTGATGACCGCATACCCCATAAGGATTACTATAAAGAGTCCCATGATGGGGCTGGTAATTGTTGAAAGACCACCAAACACACCAGCACTTCCAATCATCGAGACATCATTTATCTTTCCGAGTTCTCCGATGATGCTGTTGGCAAGATCCCCAATCCCGTTTCCATGTCCCGTAAGGCCATTGGCCAAACTCGATTGTAGATTCACTGAGAGTTTATAGAGTTCAATGGGTGCTGTTGTGAACAAGCTGACCGCCATAAATCCCTTAATGGCATTGAGTGCGGCATCCTTAACACTTCCTCTTCCATACTGATATTCAATTCCGGTTTCAAAACACGATACGACAAGACCGATTACATAAAGCGCCCAGGCTAGATACGAAAAGAACAGAACGATGCTCTGCACCCAAGTCATATCAAACAGTTCTACACCCATGTTGCCCATCTGGGCAAAGAAATCCGCAAGGAAGCCTACCAGATGGCCATAAAACCAGTTGATGATCTGGTCCATCACATCTCCCATGACAAAATCCCATATAAACAATGACGGATCCCTCCTTTCAAAAAGAGTAAAGGCATGCCGCTATTAAACGACATGCCTGTTCTTACATCTGTTGGTTCATTGTCAAACCACTTTCGAGTTCTTGAGCTTGATCTTTAAACAGCTCTGCGTACTCCTTCACCGAATTGGAGAACGTCTTATAGTCTGATGCCGTTGGTTCATAGGCATACCATTCTGCCGTTCCGTTGTAGACCCAAACATGAGGCTCCATTCCGTCTCTGAAGTTGGGATTGCTCAGCTTCTTAATGCCCCAGATGTCCGTGAATTTCAGAACGAGCGAATCTATCACGCCATCCCTTTTATCAAGCACGGTGGCTTTGATGCCTTCATATTTCAGATGCGTTCCCATCGTTACAAACTCAAGCTTCATCCTTGTTTTGTCACCCAAGGTTCCATAACAGGCTTTGCCAATGAAATTCACACGTTCAAACCCATTGTTCTTCTCAAAGAACTTCCGTAGTTCCTGTTCAAAAAAGTTCATTCCCATGCCTCCTTTACATTCCAAGAATGGTCCAGATATACGTTGGCGCTGTCAGCGTGAACACAAGACACGCAAACAGGATTGCTGGTGCCGCCCATTCAAATTGACCATGTTTTCGGTAATCGAAGTAGGCCATCCCTAGCTTGGCAAAGAAAAAAACCGCGAGAATAAGGTCGATTGCTGGGAATACAACCTTATTCACCACGGTTTTAATCTGGCTCGATGCATCCGTCCAAGTGCTTTGGATTGCCCCGGCTACATCTCCGCTACCCGCTGCATATGCCGTAGCAGTAAACATCAATGTGCACAGCATTACTACGCAAATGAGCATCATAATCTTTCTATATTTTTTCATTAAGTTGATCCACCTTTCGTTTCTTTTTAAGGTTTTAGCGGTGCTATGTGCCAGTCGCTCCAAAGGTTTCCCTCAATCGTCAATGCATCCGTCAAATTCGAAGACAGCATTCCTGCTGGTGTCCATGCATCAATGACCCAAGTATTCACCTCATAGGATCCATCCGGCATCCATATTGGCGTAAAGTGTGTTCGGTTCTTATAGGTACTGTAAGGGTTCTTTTGAAATGCAAACTTGGCTGTTGAACCACTTTGAAGTCGCTCTAGTAATCGCCAATAGGTCTTATACTGAAATTCCGGAAAGTAAGAAACTGCATTTTGCAGATTGGTGACTGCTGAGCTCTGGTTGGTGCTAATGGATGCTGTTAAGGATTCATTGATACCATAACCGCTCTTCATCACCCGACCTATCGCAGTTGGGTTATTGCTATCACACGCAATACTCATACTCGGGTTTAAGACTGCTTGGTACTGATTCAGATCAAATTCCCACCAGCCTCTGTCAACCCAATTTGAGACCCAGTAACTGCTTGAATGATGATGTCCCTCACTGTCTGTCCAAGAATCTCTTTCCCAATGCCCTTCATCAACCCAGTATTCCTGCCACCACGGTCGCCAGATACTCCAATCGGCTCTTTCCTTCTCTGCTCTTGTAGGTACAGAAACTCTGACAAATCCATCGTTTCTGTCATCAGCAACAGGATTTGGTGGTGGATTCTTATTCAAATCAACGATTTTCACATGGATCGTTGACTTGGACGTGTTGCCCGGACCGCTTACACTTACTTGAATATCCATTGTTTTTGCGGTAGTAGGTGTGTGCCATTTCACCCACGCTAGCTGAGAATCTCCACTTGGATAGAAAACATTTCCGACATTGTAGGTTGTCCCTGCGATTGTAAAACTCACTCGAGCCGGATGATCTGGATCCGATTGCCCTCCGCTTACTGTAACAGCGGTAATGACATCGGTATCCACTCTATATTCGTAGTCGTATGTGCTTACCACAACTTCTTCAGGTTGTTCCTTGAATCGAACGATACCAAGTCCCAGTGAGGACTTAATATCCGAGTCTGAGGCTGCGGTTGTTCTGCTCCCACTCCATGCCGGGTACCCTAAATCCGATACCTCAAGGAACATAGCCAATGGCAGATTTTTATGAGTCAGTGAGACCATTCGCCTTCTGAGCAATCCATTAACAGCCTCATCATACATGGCTGCTTCTGTAGCCGTTGTTGCAATCATGACCCCTTCAAACTTGTAGTAAGCCATCGGCTCGAGAATTAGTTTGTAGTCGCCGTTGACTAAAGTATCGAAATTCATACCGGTGATTGAAGCAATCGAACGAATCACTTGTTCATCTGTAAAATAGCTCTTGATGGCTGCAATATTGTTTGTTCCATCTGTGCTGATTATCTTGGGTATTGATTGACTTGGTTTTATGCAAGCATATCCACCCTTTACAGGAGACAATGCCCTGCCGTTGTTATATTGAATTTTACTTACCTTTCCAAAATTATAGATAGCGGAACTTGGTGGTCTGTTGGTTATATCTACAGGGTTTGTGACAACAGCATGATCACTGCTTCTAACGACAGTCACTCTCACACCTTCATTGCCAGATGACCACACATTCGTGCTGGTTCCCTGTCCCATTCCGCCACCACCCGTATCGATATTGCCATCCCCAACAGCGAATACATTCGTTGGAACCAGTAGGCTTATAAGCATGACAACCACCAAAATGATTCTACTCATCTTAATCATTTGCACTCCTTTCTCCAATGAAAAAAGCACTACATTTCTGCAGTGCTTGCCTGATTTCATTGCTATTTAATTAATTCATGTTTCCAATTTTGTTGCCGTTTTCGTACATGTCAGTGCCATTGATTACTTGGTTTGCCCCACCTTCAGGCACACTATCGAATCCAGGCAGTCCTCCAGAAGAATTTTGTGTAGTTGTTTGTGCAGGTTTCGTAGTCGTTACAGGTTTTTTATCTTCTTTTGGTGGATCAACCTTCTCGCCACTTGGCTTTTGAGTGGGATCCTTCAGCTGTTCTTCTGTGTAGGTCGGCTTCTTTGGAATATTCGGCTGGATTGTTTGTTCTGTTCCAGTGTCATCGCCACCAGTTTCAGCTTTTGGCTGAGGTGTCGTTGCTATGGCGGGAACGGTCACTTCTTGTTTTTCTGTCGATCCTGCT
>JAQSXW010000048.1 GCA_029256465.1 Evtepia sp. | reverse complement strand
CCCGGGGTATCTACGATATTAATCTTGACATCGCCATATTGAATGGCGGTGTTTTTTGCCAAAATGGTAATGCCGCGCTCCCGCTCCAGATCTCCCGAATCCATCACGCGTTCCACCGTGGCCTGATTATCACGGTATACCCCGCCCTGCTTCAACATCTCGTCTACCAACGTGGTTTTTCCATGATCGACATGGGCGATAATGGCGACATTTCTTAATTTTTCGTTTCCCAAGATCTCCTGCACCTCTAGTTTTCATCAATTTTATAATCTTTATCACAACGGACATACATTATACTAAATATACAGTATAATTGCAACTTTTTTTCTTGCGCAGAACTCTGGATTCGGTTTGAAAGAATTTTGAACTTTTTTCTTAAAACCTCTTGACAAACTGTACCATTGTGTTATTGTATTACTCAAGCAGTACAACAACACAATAATACAACACCAAGGAGGTGTACAGATGACCTGGTCTTTTCAAAATGACACTCCCATCTATGCCCAGCTGATTCACACAATGAAACAGCAAATTGTTGCAGGTGTCTATGCAACAGGAGAAAAACTTCCCTCCGTCAGAGACTTGGCGGCAGAAGCGGGTGTCAATCCCAACACCATGCAGCGTGCGCTCACAGAACTCGAGCGCGAAGGGCTCATGTACAGCCAACGAACCGCAGGACGATTTGTAACGGAGGATAGAAACATGATTGAAGCAGCAAAAAAAGCTCTGGCCGAGGAACAAGTAAAGCGTTTTCTGACAGCAATGACTGGTCTAGGCTATGAAATTTCAGATATTATTGCGTTGCTTGAGCAAGAGGAGAACAAGGGGGATGTATCATGTCAGCAATCCTAGAATGCAACAAACTAAGCAAACGTTATGGAACTGTGGAAGCACTGAATAGTGTGGACCTTACCATTCAGCCGGGAAAAATCGTGGGCCTTTTGGGCCCGAACGGCAGCGGCAAAACCACCCTTATTAAACTGGCAAACGGTCTTTTAACCCCTTCGGAAGGAGAACTTCTCATTCAGGGAGAAAAACCTGGAAGGGTCTCCCACAGTCTGGTATCCTACCTTCCCGAGAGAACCAGCATTCCTTTGTGGATGACGGTAGATCAACTTTTGGACTTTTATTCCGATTTTTATAAAGATTTTCAGCGCACCGCTGCTGTTCAAATGTTGGAGAATCTCAGCATTAACACTAAGCAAAAAATCAAAGAACTCTCTAAGGGAACCCGTGAGAAGGTCCAGCTCACGATGGTTATGAGCCGGAAAGCGCTGCTTTATCTTTTGGATGAACCCATTGGGGGCGTAGACCCAGCCGCTAGAGATTATATTCTGAATACGATTATCAGTAATTATAATCCCGATGCCTCCGTCATCATCTCTACCCACTTGATCGCTGATGTGGAACAGGTTCTGGATGAGGTAATCTTCATTAGTAAAGGACTCATCCTGCTGCAATCCACTGTAGACGAGATTCGAGAGGAAAAGGGCGTCAGTGTGGATGCTTTGTTCCGGGAGGTATTTAAATGTTAATAAAATTGATGAAACATGAGTTTCGCGCTACCAGCCGTATCATTCTTCCGCTGTTTTTAGTCATATTGGTGCTGTCTTTCGGGATGTCCTTTGTCGTACGCAATGGAGAAAATGTCACAAACCCTGTGCTGGAAACTCTTGTTGTGATCATTGCGGCTGCTTACTTCATATCCTTGGCAGCGGTATTCATCGTGCTTCTCGTTTTGATGATCAACCGTTTTCGCTCCAATCTGCTTTCAGACGAAGGCTATGTTATGTTTACGCTCCCAGTATCGGTTCATCAGCTCGTTTGGTCTAAGATCATTGTCTCCTGCGCCTGGTGTGCCGTAACCATTGTAGTCGTTGGTCTGTCCGGCTTCATTGTTGCATTTGACCTTTCTTTCATGGATCAGTTCCGCGCGGCTTTCGCAGAGCTCTGGCAAAAACTTAACGTCTACTATGCCTTAAATGGCACCGCGATTGTCATTGAAGCACTGATTCTTTTCTTCGTAGCCTATGCCGCTGGTTGCCTGGAATTTTATTCTGCTATGGCTGTGGGATACAGCTTTGATCGAAGAAAAGTTCTCATGTCGGTTGTATTCTTCTTCGGCTTCCAGTTCGTCATGCAGTTTATCGCTTCGGTCGCTATGCTTGGCTTTAATCTGGAAGAATTTATGAATAATCTATTCTATAACTTTGGCGCAATGAGCTCTATCCACCTCTTCTTTGGTATTTCCATACTGTGCACAATTATTTATGGTGCAATCTTCTATGTCATTACCACGCAAATGCTACAAAAACGCCTCAATATTGAGTAATCACCCCTCTCGATTGGAAAACGGACGCCTTCGGAGCGTCCGTTTTCCTTTTTTGCACACATACGGGTAGTCAGTTGACAAATCTTCAGCATTTAGGTAAAATAACAAGTATCCTTGCCCCCGTACCTCACCAGGATAGAGGGCCCGCCTCCTAAGCGGGATGTAGTGCGTTCGAGTCGCGCCGGGGGTGCCAGTTTGAACGGCTGTAAGTCTGTTTATACAGACTTACAGCCGTTCTGTTATTAAAGAGCCATATCTGAGAAGCTTAGACCTTTTCAAGAAATATTACCTCCCATAAACCGTCACTCCATCATTCAAAAGTGTAAGTGGCCTTGAAAGCTTTCGTTCAAGGCCATTAATTTTTTGCACAATATTGTCGATCAACTATTTGGATAGACTGTGATAGTGGCAATAGTGCGCTACATCTAACAAAAAAGTAATACTGGTTCTATTCCGCTCTTGATAAACAAATTTTCTTGAGATAAAATGGAAACAATCTTATTCGTTTATCATTCAATTTCTGTTTAGATTAAGGAGACGAGTCATCGATGAAACAATTAAATAAGCTTTTATCGTCCTTTCTTGCGGTGTTTTTTACTCTTTCCATTGCAATTCCTCTCGGTGCATCGGCCGCAAAGTCTTTTTCTGACGTGAAGGGTCATTGGGCTGAGGCTTATATTTCTTCCGCTGTGAAGCGTGGCTACGTGAATGGATATCAGAACGGCAACTTCCAACCCAACCATTCGGTAACCCGTGCAGAATTCTGCAAGATGATGAACAGCGCTTTGGGCTTGAGCGGAACCACCACTGTCAACTTTAAGGATGTTCCCAGCAGTAAATGGTATTATAATGACGTCTGCAAAGCTTTGGCTGCTGGGTATATCTCAGGCTACGCTGATAACAGTTTTCGGGCAAATGATCTGATCACTCGTCAAGAGGCTGCTGTGGTCCTTGCCAGAATTGTAGCCGCCTCCAACGATGCCAAAGATCTTTCTGCGATGAAAGACAGCTCTGCCATCGCTTCATGGGCACTAGACGGCGCCAGCACCATATACAGCAAGGGGTATATGTCCGGAGACAATCAAAAGAGATTTAACCCCAAGGGGAACCTAACCCGTGCAGAGGCGGTAAAAATCATTGAGTCTGTCTTAAACAGAGAGACGGTGAAAAGCTCCAATGTCAGTATTACTAACTCAAACGAGTTGAGTGCGAATACCATTTATACTGGCAATATCACGATTCGTCTTCCCTCCAACAGTGATGCAACCTTTCAAAACTGCCGAATCCTTGGTACTCTGGAAGTAACCGGTGGAGATACCATCCAGCTGGTCAATACCAAGGTCAACAACCTTGTGGTAAACAGCGCTTCTAGTGAAGTTGAGATTTTATCTTCCGGTTCCTCCGACATCCATAACACCACAATTTCCGGTGCCTGTTCCCTCACGGAAAACACCCTGCGTGGAACTGGGTTTGAAAAAGTAACCTTAAGCGGAAGTGACCTAAAGAATCGGACAGTCAATCTTTCCGGTGATTTTTCTTCTGTCAGCCTCTCCAATCTCTCCAATCTGTCCCTACTCAGCGGTTCTATTGACCAGCTAACCATTGCCTCCTACGCAAAAGGCAGCAAAATCGACCTTGCTTCAAGAACAGCAGTAGATAAAGTCGAAATTAGTGGAGCCAGTGATTTCCTGGGAAATGGCACGATAAGAAAAGCGATCCTACATGATAGCGGCTCCACCTTTGAAACTACACCTCTCAGCATCGAAGGAAAAACGTCTATGACCCCTTCGATTTATCCCTCCAACGGGGCTACGAATGTTTCGGTTAAAGACTCTATCCGTATTACCTTTAACGAAACGCCGTATACTTCTTCTGGAGGTACAATCTCTGCTTCCTATATTGAGAATTCCGTCATAGAACTTCGGAAAGGCAGTTCAAACGGTACCAAGGTATCCTTTTCCGCTTCCCTCAATTCCAATCGGAAAGAAATTACCATCAAACCAACAAGCACTCTGGAAAGTGGCATAAAATACTACGTGATTCTCAAAAACGAACTGAAGAGCAGTGAAGGTTCCCGAAATGGTCCCCTGACCTTCTCCTTCTCCACCGGAGGCAGTTTGACGCCTGAGGTTTATCCTGTAAACGGCAGCGACACCATTCCGGTCTCCGCCAAAATTACCCTGACCTTTGATCAGGCAATTTATCAAAAAAATGGCGGCAACATTTCAAGCTCTTACCTGACCGATTCCGTACTTGATTTACGAAGAGGTAGCTCAAGTGGTACAGAAGTTCCATTTTACGCTTCTCTCAGCAATGATCGAAAAACTATTACCTTAACTCCCAAGAGCAACCTGTACACCAGCACAAGATATTATGTTATCCTTCAGAACAACAGTCTTACCAACGCCGACAATAGTTCCAACGCAGCTCAAACCTATAGCTTCACCACCGCAAATACCAGTACGTTGGTTCCTGTTGTTAGCCCTTCCTCCGGCAGCAGCTCGGTGAGACCCGGTACCGATCTTGTATTGACCTTTGATTCTTCTGTGTATACGGCAAGTGGTTCCACAGTGACATCCTCTTATTTAAAAGACAATGTGTTCACGCTCCGGAGCGGAAGCACCAACGGATCTAGCGTCTCCTTCACCAGCTCCATCAATTCTGCAAAAACTGAGATCACTATCACACCGAACTATTCTCTGAGTACCAATACCACGTATTATTTAACGATGCAGGCGGGCAGCCTGTCCGATGGTATGGGATCCAGCCGCAACTACAACGAAAAGCAAGTATATTCCTTTACGACCGACTCTGGTAAAAGGGACACCTTGGAACCAACCCCCTACCCTGCCTCTGGGGCAAGCAATGTGAGTACTGACGAAATCACACTTACCTTTGATGAAAGCATCTATCAGTCCAACAGAAATCGAACTGACATCACCAACTCTTATTTGCAAAACAACGTTCTGGAACTGCGAAAGGGAAGTTCAAGTGGAGACTCTGTTTCATTCTCTGCCTCCATTGATCGAAGAGATCGGGTTATTACCATAACCCCGAACAGGAATTTCTCCGCTGATACAAGATATTATGTGATCGTCAAGGATGGGTCGCTGCAAAACAGCAACGGCGATCTAAACGAAAGATTTACAACCTATTTTACGTTCGGTGGTACTTCGAAGGTATTAACGGCTACCATCAGCCCTGCTGATGGTAGTACTGGGGTCTCCTCCAGACCCAGTATATCGCTCAGCTTTGAGGAGCCTCTGTATGACCAGAATGGGAATAGTCTTAGCAATTCCGATTACTCTGCCTCAAAGAACTATCTGCAAAACACTGCAATCGAACTGCATTCAGGATCACAGTATGGCAGCAATGTTCCATTTACGGTGAATTCCTTCAGCAACAACCGTTGGATTTCCCTGACCCCAGATCGTTCCTTGACAGATGGAGCCACCTATTATGTAGTGATTCCAGAAGACACACTGAGGCTTGGCAACGGCATGTCCAATCAAAAGCAGGTTTTTAGCTTTACCGTAGGTTCCGTTATGGACCTGCAGGAAACGACGCCCGAGGATGGCTCCCGAAACGTGGAGAAATCAGCTAACATTACCTTGAGCTTTAATGAACGAGTTTATACCTCCAGAAATGTACTGTTAACAAGTGATAATATTTCGAGCTACATGAGTAGCATTGCAACTTTGCGGTCTGCAAATGGGTCCGTCTCATTTAGCGCTTCCATTAGCAACGGAAGAGATATTACTCTTTACCCTAGCAGTCCCCTAGATGCCAATACTACCTATACCTTAACCATTCGCGAGAATAAACTATCCAATAGCAACGGAGACGAAAACCCTGACATTTCCCTTTCTTTTACCACTATTTCAGAACCTACCTTGCCTAACCCAACCATCTCTCTCACCGATGTTTCTCCTAATGCAAGTCAGAGCATCAACTTATCCTTCTCAGGTGTTTCGCAATTGCTGACAAGTAGCCAGCAGGCTTTAGATCCCACTTACCTTACAAACAATATCAAGTTGTATAAAGACAGTCTCAGCGGAACACCTATTACCTTCACGGCTTCCAGCTCAAGCAATAACATTATACTGACCCC
>JAQSXW010000047.1 GCA_029256465.1 Evtepia sp. | reverse complement strand
GATTATACCCGTAAGTTTCAACTAAATCAGGATAAAAGCGATGAAATAAAAGGGATTCTCATGTCGGTGTATAATGCCTTGCAGGAAAAGGGCTATAACCCAATCAATCAAATTGTCGGGTATATCCTTTCCGAGGACCCCACTTATATTACCAACTATAACAATGCCCGGACGCTGATTCGCCGCTTAGATCGTGATGAACTTCTTCAAGAGTTGGTTAAGCAATATCTTTCCGAATAAGTTGTCCCTTCCAACTTTTCGTTACATCTCCTACAGTTTCAAGCAAAAGCCCTGACGGCACCATTCGTCAGGGCTTTTTTTATGCCATATTATAAAGAAAAAAGAGAGACAAGAAATCCGCTTCTCGCCTCTCACTAGTTACTCATCGCTCTGATAATCTCCAAACATGGCACTAGATTCCCTTTTGTTTTTTCCCATCTTCTGCTCATACATTCTACTATCCGCTATGGCAATCAACTCTTCCATAGTAAGATTTAGATTTTCATTAACAGAAACAAGGCCAAAACTGATGGATAACTGATAGGGATATTGGTTCGCGTGATTCATCTTTTCCAGCTTAGTAATCACTCTCTGCATTAACTTCCGTGCTTGCGTTTCATTACAGTGAAGCATTCCAACAAATTCATCTCCACCCCATCGGCACATCACATCGCTTCTTCGGATTGATGTACGGATCGACCTGACAATATGCCTGAGCATTTCATCTCCTGCATTGTGTCCCAGGTTATCATTCGCCTTTTTAAGGCCATCCACATCAATGAAGCTAATGCACAGTTCATCTTCCTGCCTATGTTCCATCAGTTCCTGAATTTCCAGTAAGCCCCACTTCCGGTTTAAGAGCCCTGTCAGCGCATCCGTCGAAGCATAATACTCCAGAATCTTCTCATGCTCCTTATGGTCGGTAATATCGGTTGCAATTTGCAGATGGACATCACTATCATCAAACCACTTGATAATGAAATCCTTAACTTGATACCATTTGTGATGAACGCGATCCTCCCATTCCCATATATATTCCCTCTTGAAAACCTTCCCATCATTGCTCAGCATTTGAATTAAGGGACAAAATTCGCATAGCTTAGACTGTAGTTGCAAAACCTCCCAACAGGGCTTCCCAATCACATCCTTGGGATCTTTCCCAAGGATATTTGCAAGAAAGCGATTCGCAAACACAATTTGATTGGTACGTATGTCAGCCGCATAAATGATATGATCGAAGTGATCTAGAATCGTTTCGAGTGCCTTTAAATTTTGTCCTTGCTTTGCAAGTACTTCTCTTTTTTCCAGTAACGACGCCAAAATACTGGAAATTTGTTCTAAGATTTGAATCTCATATTTTGTCCACTTCCGGGTCTGATTACAGTCATCAAAACCAACATAGCCAATTGGCTGATTGCCACGGTACAAGGGTAAAATGGCAATCGCCTTAATATTCTGCATCTCCAAACTGTCACGAAACACACCTTCTGGGATGGTTTTCGTATCATCATAGATAAACTTTCCAACCTCTACGATCTCAGCATAGTTATGATCACTTTTTTTTATGCTTTTTAGGTATTGCATGACTGATTTGACACCCTCATTGCACCATTCATAAGTATTTCTTGTATACTGATTGAACAGATCTTCAATGATATAGGAGCGGCTTACATTTAAATACTGTCCGGCAATGCGCAATATCTGATTGATTGCTTCATCCACATCAATGGTCTGAAAGCACTCCTTTAAGATCACTGAGATCACGCTATTGGCAGAAATGGCGGCAACTGTTTCTGCACTGATGCGCAGCCTTTCCCCATCTTCTTGAAGATAAACAACGAACGTTTCCCCTTCTTCACTGTCAATCTGATTTCCCGAAATTATGATTGGAATTGGGTCAGCATCCTTCGATCTCACGGTTGTCCGAAAACCAGTAATTCCACCTTCAACCATAATGGTCTGTACCACAGCCTGCAACGTCTGTTTATTCTCTGACCCAAAAAGATCCTCCAAGATAACATTGGCTTCTTCCATCTTTGTTCCTTGCGTATTTATCTGCCAATAAAATTGGAGAATTGCGCTGGGGTTGGCGTAAATAATTGGATATCGACTGACATTTCTGCACACAATCGCAGGAATTTTACTAGCTTTAAAGATTCGATGGAAAACGGTATGCTGCATCCCTGCGACCTCCTTCTTTGGTTTTCAAATAAATAATTTCAGACTAAAAATACTCGATGGAACACTTTTTTCCCCTTTTTGATGACAACTCCATCCCCTGATAGCTGTTCTTTTGTACAGGCTGCGCCGATATCCGTCAGCTTCTCACCACTCACCTCTACACCACCTTGCTGAATCAGCCTTCTTGCTTCTCCCTTGGAAGGTGTCAGCTTACTTTTTATCATAAGGTCGATCACAGAAATTGCATCATCTGTTAAATCTTCTAAGGAAAGCTCTGTACTGGGCATATTGGAAGTGTTGCCAGCTTGACTAAAGAGACCTTTTGCCGTCTCCTGCGCCTTCGTTGCATCTTCTTCTCCATGGATCATTTTTGTCAGCTCAAAGGCCAAGATTTCCTTTGCCTGATTGAGTTGACTACCTTCCCAAGACTCCATCGCGTCAATTTCTTCTAATGGAAGGAAGGTCAGCATCCTGATACATTTGAGGACATCTGCATCCTCAACATTACGCCAATATTGATAGAATTCATAAGGAGACGTTTTGTTGGGATCCAGCCAGACCGCTCCCCCCATGGACTTACCCATTTTTTTACCATCGGAGGTTAGGAGCAATTTGATCGTCATTGCATATGCATCCTTGCCCAATTTGCGCCGGATGAGTTCTGTCCCTGCCAGCATGTTGGACCATTGATCGTCCCCGCCAAACTGCATATTACAGCCATAATGCTGATACAGATGGTAAAAATCATAGGCTTGCATAATCATATAGTTAAACTCAAAGAAAGTAAGGCCTTTTTCCATGCGATTCTTATAGCACTCGGCACGAAGCATAGTATTAACAGAAAAGCAGGCACCTACATCCCGTAATAATTCAATATAATTTAAGTTCAAAAGCCAATCAGCGTTGTTCACCATCATGGCTTTGCCTTCTCCGAACTCAATGAACTTCTCCATCTGCTTTTTAAAACAATCGCAGTTGTGTTGGATAATCTCCGGCGTCATTACCATACGCATGTCTGTCCGTCCAGAAGGGTCTCCAATCATGCCAGTACCGCCCCCGATTAAAGCAATTGGGCGATTTCCTGCCATTTGGAGCCGCTTCATCAGACACAGCGCCATAAAATGTCCAACATGGAGAGAATCTGCCGTGGGGTCAAAACCGATATAGAATACGGCCTTCCCGTTATTAATCAGTTCTTTAATTTCTACTTCATCAGTCACCTGAGCAATTAGCCCACGTGCTACCAGCTCATCATATAGTTCCATCATTCTCTCATTCCCTTTCCATTCGATTAAAAAAAAACACCCTCTGTCTTTTTGACAGAGGGCGAAAAGCGATCGCGGTACCACCTCTATGTTCCATTCACTCACGAAAATGGACTTTGCAGGTTCGGCACGGAAAAACCCTGCGAAACCATTGCGCAATAACGGGCGCTCCCGACACAATCTTACTTAACTCCAAAAGCTGTTCAGACGGCTGCTCCGAGATGTATTCACAGGTAGTGACTCTCCCTCTTTCACCCGCACGAGGTCTCTCTGCGCAGCCCAAATTCCTACTACTTCTTCTCATCATCACAATAACAGTATTTAAACTCTCAGAATTGTACTATAAAGGAATACCTTTGTCAAGCCTAAGCATGTCCGTGATTTTTCAATTGGTCAGCCTGCTTTAATAGCTCCTTAGCTCCCTGAAGTATCGCATCCGACACATGGCTTCCACCTGTGAGCCTTGCGAGCTCTAACTCCCGTTCTTCCGTCGAAAGCTGCGTCACAACCGTATGCGTCCGATTCTCCCGCTCCCCTTTTTGTACGGAAAAATGCAAATCTGCCATAGCTGCGATCTGTGCCAAGTGTGTTACGCAGAGAATTTGCCGGCAACTTGCCAGCTTACCCATCTTCTCCGCTACTTTTTGGGCAGCCCGCCCACTGATCCCAGCATCCACTTCATCAAAAATCAAGGTTGCGATGAGATCATTCTCTGCCAGCACATTTTTGAGAGCCAACATGATCCGAGCCAATTCACCGCCGGATGCAACCTTTTGGATCGGTTTGAGGCTTTCACCCAGGTTCGCTGACATAAAAAACTGTAAATCATCCATCCCGGTCTGGTCCATGGGAAACTCCCCTGTTTTGGGCCGCAACTCTGCACGAAACTGCACCTTTGGCATATCAAGCTGTCGCAGTTCCTCTTCAATTTTCTCCTGCAGCAATTTTCCTGTTTCTCTGCGCGCCAAAGATAACTGCTCCGCTCTTTTTTCTGCCTCTTTCCGTTGCCTATGGCACTCCTTCTCCAAGCGGAGGATGGTATCATCCGCCATTTCAATCTGTTCCAGCTCTTCTCTGCATCGGCCAAGATAGTTCAGCATCTCTTCAGTTGTCCCTCCATACTTCTTGTTCAGTCGATAAAGGGTATCCAGCCGACTCTCCACTTGATCTAGCTCGTCCGGTGAGAACTCAAAGCGGTCTCTCAGATCGCGGACCTGCTCTGCCATGTCATCTGCGGTATAACGCAATTCTGCCAGATGATTTGCTGCTGCTTCAATGTCATTGGCAATTGCGGAGACAGATGATAAGGCCCGCTCCGCCTCTGCCAAGAGCGCATTGGCACCTAGCTTCTCTTCATCTCCCGACAGGGCTAAATAAGCACGTTCCACAGCATCCATCAGCTTTCCACTGTTGCGAAGGAGCTCCCGACGTTCTGTCAGTTCCTCCACTTCTCCTGTTCGGAGTCCCGCACGTTGCAGTTCCTGAATCTGATATTGTAGGGTATCAATCCGACGAGACCTTTCCGTCTCGTCCATCACCAAAGCGTCCATTGCACGCCTTAGCTCCATTAGTTGGTCATATGAAGTTCGAAATTCCGTAAGCTTTACTTCTAAGCCTCCAAAGTTGTCCAGATAGGAAAGGTGACTACGCTCATCTAGAAGCTGCTGGCTATCGTGTTGTCCATGGATATTGACAAGCTGCCTTCCAAGTGCCCTGAGCTGGACTGCGGTGCAAGGTATTCCTCCCACACGACAAATATTTTTTCCATCTGCCATCATCTGGCGTGTGATACTGAGTTCCCCATTTTCATCTGGATAGATTCCCATCTCTTCAAACCAAGGTATTTTCGGCAGATGGCAGAAAACACCGCTGACCAAAGCGGTCTTTTCTCCAGTTCGAATTAGATCACGACTGACTCGCTCACCCATAATCGCACTGATTGCGTCCAAAACAATTGACTTACCAGCACCGGTTTCACCTGTGAGGACATTTAATCCATTCCCAAAAGAAATATCTGCCGACTCAATGAGGGCAATATTTTCAATATGAAGCAAGGAAAGCAAAAGACTCATCCCTTTCTGTAACTCAGGATATTGTTTTATCCCTTCTCCAGCATCCTTTGAATTTCCTGACAAAGATCTTTTGCATCTTCTGTAGCACGCATAATCAAAAGGCCGGTATCATCTCCTGCCAAACTTCCTACCATTCCCGGTATACTCATCCCATCCAATGCGGAGCAGGCAGCAGAGGCTAGTCCAGGCATGGTTTTGATTACAACAATATTCTGAGCAGCCTCAAAAGATGTTACACTTTCCTTAAAGATGTTATGAAGTCGGCTTGCCATATTGAGCGATGTTTTTCTCTCACTCACCGCGTACCGATATGTCCCTTGCCCCGTGAGTTCTTTGATCAGATGTAGTTCCTTAATGTCTCTGGAAATGGTGGCCTGGGTAGATTTTAACCCCCTAGCCTGCAACTCCTCAAGCAGTTGATCTTGCGTTTCAATGTCATTTTCCTGGATGATGCTCAGAATCTCTGACTGTCGTCGTGCCTTCATGGGCGGATCCTCCGTTCCAGTTTTTGATTAATGATCTCATAAAAATTTTGACTTGTTAATTTGACAAGGCAGAGTTGTCTCCGTGAACGGCAAATTTCAACCGTGTCACCAGCAAAAAGTTTAAAAGCTTTTCCTCCATCTACGGAAAGATATGCTGTTTTTCTGCTGAGCTTAGGTACAGTAACCTCAATAATCCGACTTTTATCCAATACCATCGCCTTCGCTTGCAGCATATGGGCGCTAATAGGGGTCACAATAATGTTTTCTGCTGAAGGTTCCACAATGGGGCCTCCTGCTGATAAGGAGTATGCCGTTGATCCCGTTGGTGTGGCAACAATCACACCATCTCCAAACATGTTGCAGATCAAAGCTTTGTCTCCATAGACATTGAGTTCAATCACTCTGGCAACCGCGCCTTTGGTAATCACCGCATCATTCAGGGCAACGCT
>JAQSXW010000046.1 GCA_029256465.1 Evtepia sp. | reverse complement strand
CAGGAAAGATACCCTCACGCATTTTTCCGTTCCTGATTCCTGAGGAAGAGAGCTGGAACAATGGAGAATAATTTGACCATCAAAGAATTTGAGAAGGTATTTCAGAAGCGCCGCCTTGGGATACAAGAGGCCAGTGGGGTGTTTGCTATCTTAGTTCCTCTGGTAGAGCGGGAGGGGGAGCTGCACCTATTATTTGAGGTGCGAGCGGATACACTCAGAGGACAGCCCAGTGAAACCTGTTTTCCCGGAGGGAAAATTGAAGTGGGTGAAACACCGTGTGAGGCCGCCTTGCGCGAAACTTGGGAGGAAATCGGCGTTTCGCCCGAGGCGGTAGAGGTGATTGCACCTTTGGACATCATTCAGGATATCAGTAGCCGGGTGATCTACCCATTCCTCGGGTATATCAAAGAGGAGAATATAAAAGAACTGCGACTCAACCTTGATGAAGTAAAGGAGGTTTTTTTTGTTCCACTCTCGTTTCTGCGGGAAAATGAACCCTATGTTTATACCTCCCCTGTGGTTATGCAGGTGGGAGAAGATTTTCCCTATGAAAAGATTGGCTTTGAAAAAGGGTATCGGTGGCGGAGTGGGATGATGGATGTTCCGGTCTATGAATATCAAGGGCATCGAGTTTGGGGTCTTACGGGGCGTACCGTGCGCTGGCTGCTTCAGGTACTAGAACAGGAGGGGCTATGAAGCAAGGGGAATCCCGGGAATACCTGGAACGCTATACGCTTCTTCAATCTGAGGACTGCTTTAAGTTGGGACGGGACAGCATTTTGCTCTCCCACTTTGCTAGTGTGAAGCCGGGCATTAAGGTCTGCGATTTGGGCTGTGGGATTGGTTCATTGCTGCTGCTCTTATCCCAGAGGGTAGAAACCTTGGTGCGATGTGGGATTGAACTTGATCCGGTGGCAGCTGACTTGGCTCGTAGAAATCTTGCTGAAAATGGGCTCTCCGGGGAGATTGTGACCGGAGACCTGCGGATGCGGGAGCTTCTGCCCCCGGACTCCTTTCAACTGGTGATCTCAAATCCGCCCTATTTCCGTCAGGGAACTGGAAAATCGGGGGGGAGTACTCGGATGGAAGAACAGTGTTCCATTGAGGAATTGTGCACCGCTGCAGGACGATTGCTTCGCACAGGGGGCCGTTTTGCTGTGGTATTCCGACCGGAACGGCTTCCAGAGCTTTTTTCAGCGATGCAGCAGGCACGAATTGAGCCGAAGCGAATGCAAGTACTCAGCTATAATCGCGAAAAACCGCCCTATGCCATACTGGCAGAAGGGGTGAAAGAGGGTGGAGCGGGGCTTTCTGTTCTACCTGTGCATTATCAGGAAGAGGGATAGGAGGGATGTCCATGTCTGGTAGCTTGTACTTAGTTGCAACCCCCATCGGGAATCTGGGGGATATCTCCAGGCGGATGGTGGAGACACTGGAAGCAGTTGACTTTATAGCGGCAGAGGATACCCGCGTTACCATGAAAGTGCTGAATCATTTGGGAATAAAAAAGACCATGATCAGCTACCACCGGCACAATGCAGGTCCGGGTGGTGCCATCATTTTGGAACGGATTCTGGCAGGAGAGAGTTGTGCACTGGTGACCGATGCCGGAACCCCTGCGATCAGTGATCCAGGGGAGGAACTTGTGGCACTTTGTGCAGCAGAAGGGGTGCCGGTGAGTTCTATTCCAGGGCCCTGCGCACTCGTCAATGCTTTGGCCATGTCTGGACTACCGACCGGACGCTTTACTTTTGAAGGATTCCTTGCCATGAATAAGAAAAATCGCCGTGCGCATCTAAGTGCACTACAATACGAAGTTCGCACGATGATTTTTTATGAAGCACCGCATAAGCTTCCCACCACGCTCTGTGATCTGCGCGATGCCTTTGGTGCCGACCGCCGTGTCAGTCTTTGTCGTGAACTGACGAAGCTGCACGAGGAGGTTCGGCGTACTACCTTGGGAGAGGCTGCCGAGTTTTATGCGGAGCATTCGCCAAGAGGTGAGTTTGTTTTGGTGGTAGAAGGAGGAGCGGCGAAGGAGAAACCTGTGTCCACCCTGGAAGATCGACTAAGGGAGGTGGACATTCTTCGCGAGGATGGGCTTTCTTTGCGGGATGCCGTGAGACAGGTTGCAGAACGGGAAGGATGTTCACGAAAAGAACTCTATGATGCTGCTGTTGGGAGAGAATAGCAATGCTCATATATAAAAAGGCCCTTTCTTCAGATGAATCTGGAGAAAGGGCCTTTTGGTTCGAGTTGATTACTTAAAGGGGGAGAGCTCTTGTAAGCAGCTTGCGCAAATGTTTTTTCCTTTGAAGTTTACGATATCCTTGGCGCCATCGCAGAAAATACATGCGGGCTGATATTTTTTTAGCACAATAGAGGTACCGTCAACATAAATTTCCAGAGAATCTTTCTCTGCAATATTGAGAGTGCGGCGAAGCTCAATTGGCAAAACAATTCGACCAAGTTCATCTACCTTCCGAACAATTCCAGTAGATTTCATAATTATCATCCTTTCGTAAGACACACAAATAAAAGACAATCCGATCTTTTCCGTTAGATTATAACATAGTGCAACGAATTGTCAATCGAAAATTGGAAAATTTAAAAGAAAAAGGAAATTAATTTAAGAACCGGGAAATCTTCCCAATAATGAGACAAGATTCGACAAAGAAATTTGTCGAATCTTCTTCAAACCACAATAGGTTGAGGAGAATAAAGGTATAAATACGGACATATAGTGCAAGAGGAGAAAGCGTGGACAGGATTAACTTTGGGAGGGATTGCCGTGGTAATGGCGTTTGTTTGGACGGGAATGGTCTTAATTTCAGTAATATGTGCCCTAATAACTGGAAATGAAGAGGTGCTGGCAGCAGCAACATTACAGGGTGCGGGGGCAGCCGTTGAGTTGTGCATTTCCATGGCTGGTATTCTTTGCTTGTGGATGGGTGTTATGGAAATTATGAAACGTGCAGGTCTGGCTGAGAAAATCGCGAGGCTCCTGCAACCGATCCTAAAAAGGCTCTTTCCAGAGTTTAAGAAAGACAAGGATGTGATGAGCACCATAGCTGCCAATGTGTCTGCTAATCTTTTGGGCTTAGGAAACGCAGCCACTCCCCTTGGCCTGGATGCGGCTCGGAAAATGAGCCGTAAAACCCCGGGGATTGCAGGAGACAGCTTGTGTATGCTGGTAGTATGTAACACGGCCTCCATTCAGCTGATTCCCAGTACGGTAGCCGGGGTGAGAATGGCGGCGGGTAGCCAAACTCCGTTCGATATCCTCCCCGCAGTATGGCTGGCCTCGACGATCTCTATTTCAGTGGGGATTTGTGCAGCCAAGCTTTTCGCAAGGTTTTGGAGGGATTGAGTTGGGTTTGCTATTTTCCATGTTAGTGCCGCTAATTATTGCAGGGGTTGCCTTATATGGTGTTTCTCACCGGGTGGATGTTTATGATGCTCTTCTTCAGGGAGCGGGGGGAGGATTGGAAATTCTCTTGCGCATCCTTCCTGCTCTTGTAGGGCTTCTCACCGCAGTTTATATGCTCAGAGCATCCGGTGCGTTGGAACTGGCGGCGGGTGCCTTGGCACCGATTCTGAACGCCATCGGGATTCCACCGGAAACGGTGGGGCTCATGTTGGTGCGGCCCATCAGTGGAAGCGCAGCGTTGGGAGCAGGAGCGGAGCTCATTTCTACTTACGGACCGGACTCCTATATTGGACGCTGTGCTGCGGTGATGCTTGGCTCTACCGAGACCACGTTTTATACTATTGCTGTCTATTTTGGCGCAGCAGGGATTCGGAAAACTAGGTATGCTGTGCCGGCAGCTCTTTGCGCTGATCTGGCGGGATTTATGGCAGCAGCCTTTGCAGTGCGTCTGTTTTTTCCTGATTGAACACTGTTTTTCGCCTCTGTTTTATGCTAAGCTAAGGCAAAGCGAGTGGGGGGGGAAAAACATGACAATCAACGGAAAGCAGAGCTTGGAGACTCTGCCGGGCGTGGGGCCGGCGAGAAAAAAGGCTCTGCTTCGCTTGGGGCTTTCGACGGTAGATGAGTTATTGGATTACTTCCCACGGGAATATGAGGATAGGACGGTGATCCCTTCCTTATCAGAGGCCGAGGAGGAGGTCCCGGTTTGTTTTGAGGCAATGGTCTCAGAACCTTTTCATACCTCACGCATCCGAAAAGGAATGGATGTGACAAAAGGAAAGATATCAGATCATACGGAGCAGATAGCAGTGACCTTTTTTAATCAGGCATATGTGGCCCCAAATCTGATCTATGGTGAATCCTATGTTTTTTATGGAAAGCTGACGGGGACTGGCTCTAGACGCCAAATGACGAACCCCTATTTTGAACGAGTGGGTGAGGGAAAACTCACTGGCGGTATCATACCGGTCTATCCCCTGACTGCGGGCATTTCGCAGAATTTCCTGGCGGGGTTAGTCAGACGTTCCATGCCCTATGCAGCAGAGAAACAGGAAACATTGCCATCTATGCTGCTCTGCCAGTATCAGCTGGCACAGGTGGAGTTTTGCTATCGGAATATTCACTTTCCAGAAACCTGGGAGGATCTGGCTCTGGCCAGAAGGCGGCTCATTTTTGAGGAACTGCTTTGTCTCAGTCTGGGACTTGCCTTGCTTCGTGAGAGAAGAAGCGAAGGGGTAGCTTTTTCATTTGAGCAAGTGGAGCTTGGAGAGTTTGTTTGTGGTTTGCCGTTTTCTCTCACCAATGCACAACAAAGGTCGATGCAAGAGATGGCAGGAGACCTGCGACAGACAAGGCCGATGAATCGACTCTTGCAGGGGGATGTCGGGTCGGGCAAGACGGTAGTGGCTGCAGCCTGTGTCTGGCTCGCATGGCAGAATGGCTGTCAAAGTGCTCTCATGGCACCGACCGATCTCCTGGCAAGACAACATTATAGAACAATGGATAGCCTACTGGGAGCATGCGGGCTTCGAATTGGCCTTCTCACTGGCTCTATGACAGAGAAGCAAAAACGACGGGTCCGTGAGGCCGCTTCGTTGGGAGAACTTGACCTTTTGGTCGGCACCCATGCCTTGTTGACAGAAGAAGTGCAGTTTCATCACCTGGGTATGGTCATTACCGACGAGCAGCACCGCTTTGGTGTTATGCAGCGAGCAGCGCTCTCTGCAAAGGCGGGGGAAGGCTTTCGCCCTCATGTTCTAGTGATGTCTGCGACCCCTATCCCCAGGACCTTAGCGCTGATGATATATGGTGAACTGGATTTGTCCATCATTGACGAATTGCCGCCAGGACGAAAACCGGTGGCGACTTACATCATTGGAGAAGATAAACGGACACGGCTTAATCGATTTATCATGAAACAGATCCAAGAAGGCCGTCAGGTGTATCTTGTCTGCCCCATGGTGGAAGAAGGAGGCGCGTTGGAGCTTAAGGCGGCGGAACAGTATGGCACCTATCTGCAAAACGAGGTATTTCCAGAACTAAACCTTGCTGTCCTCCATGGGAAAATGAAGGGGAAGAATAAGGAGCACATCATGGAAGACTTTGTACAAGGGAAGGTTCAAATGATGGTGTCCACCACAGTAATCGAGGTGGGGATGGATGTACCCAATGCATCGCTGATGATTGTGGAAAATGCCGAACGATTCGGATTATCGCAACTACATCAGTTGCGTGGACGCGTGGGGCGAGGAGACCACCCCTCTTATTGTATTCTGATCAGCGAGACCAAAAGCACTCACACCATGGAACGGCTGAAGGCGCTGGCATCTACGACGGATGGTTTCCGCATTGCCGAGGAGGACCTGAAGCTACGAGGCCCAGGGGACTTTTTTGGATCTAGGCAGCATGGACTCCCGCAGCTCAAGATTGCCGATTTGGCTGGAGATATGCGCCTCCTCAGAGAAGCACAAGAGGCGAGCAGGGTGCTTTTGGATCAAGATCCCAAGCTGGAGAATCCGAGCCATCAAGTGCTGCGGGAAAAAGTGATGAGGCTATTTGAGGAGCATAGGGACAACTTTACCTGAAGAAGAAATGCAGAGAAATCATAAAAAGGACTTGAAATTCGTTGCGAAAGGATGCATAATGGGTTAGCACTCAGGAACGGCGAGTGCTAAAAATGCACACAAAGGAGTGAAAGGAATGGAAAAGAAACAATTTAAAGCCGAATCGCAGAGACTCATGGATTTGATGATCAATTCCATTTATACACATAAGGAGATCTTTTTGCGAGAGATCATTTCCAATGCTAGTGACGCAATCGACAAGCTGGCATATTGCGCCCTCACCGATGAGAAGGTGGGGCTCTCTCGCAGTGATTTCCAAATTGTGATTACCCCAGACAAGGAGACTGGAACCATTACCGTATCCGATAACGGAATCGGTATGGACAAGGATGCCATGGAAAATAATCTTGGCACCATTGCAAAAAGCGGATCCTATCAGTTTAAACAAGAAATGGAAAAGGCTGACGATGCAGAGATTGACATCATCGGTCAATTTGGGGTTGGATTCTATTCCGCATTCATGGTGGCGGACAAGGTTACCGTGATTT
>JAQSXW010000045.1 GCA_029256465.1 Evtepia sp. | reverse complement strand
AGGCACTCATTGAGGGAATTCTGATGCGTGGCCCTAAGAAACAAGCCATTGTGGTGCGGAACCCAGAGGGCGGACTGGAGACGAAGATCGAAGACTTAACCCTGATCCGGGATCATTATCCAATATTGGGTGTGCCATTCATTCGCGGATGTGTCAACTTTATGGATTCTATGGTGAAAGGCGTAAAAGCTCTTATGTGGTCTGCAGAATTCTACCCGGAGGAGGAAGATGCTAAGGAGCAGGAGCCGAGCAAATTGGAGCAATGGTTGGAGAGAACCTTCGGCAGTGAGAAGGCGATGAAATTTGTTGTGGCGCTGGCAGTGGCAATGGGCATTGTGTTTTCCGTAGCGCTATTCATTTTTTTACCCACATTGTTAACGGGAGGAATGCTGTACTTTTTTTCAGAAGCGCCCATGTGGCTTCGAAATCTTCTGGAAGGTATTGTGAAAGTGGTCATTTTCCTTGCCTACCTTTACTTGTGCTCAAAAATGAAGGATATCAGGCGTACTTTTTCTTACCATGGTGCTGAGCATAAAACAATATTTTGCTATGAACAGGGACTTCCTCTTACCATAGAACATGTACGGGAGATGCCCCGCTTCCATCCACGATGCGGCACCAGCTTTTTGTTTGTCGTGATCATTGTGTCTATTTTGGCATCCAGTGTGATCTTTGCATTGCCCTTTGTTGAGGAGCTGGCAACCAATGTCTTCGTTCGAATTGGCGTTCATTTAATTCTTTTGCCTTTGGTGGTGTCCATTACCTATGAAATTAACCGCCTAGTGGGGCGTTTTGATAATTGGATAACCAAGGCCCTTACTGCACCCGGACTTTGGCTGCAAAACTTTACCACATTTGAGCCGGATGACTCGATGATAGAAGTTGCAATCGAAGCGTTAAAGCTGGTGTTGCCCGACAAGCGAGGAGAAGATATCTGGTAGCTGATAGAGAAAGAGATAAACCTGTAGAAGAAGGTGTGAGACCATGACGGCGACCTATAATGATCTTTATCTGGATGTTCGAAAGGGATTGAAGAAAACAGGAATAGAGGCAGCTTCCCTGGAGGCCCGGGAACTCATTTGCGCCGCCTCCGGGAAGACTCGGGAACAGTTTTTTCGGGATTTGCCCCTTTACGCTCCCGACTTTGTGCAGCAAAAGTTGGAGGATCTGTTGCTCCGACGTATGCAGGGGGAGCCAGTAGCTTACTTGGTGGGTGAATGGGAATTTTATGGACTTACACTAACTATTAACCATCATGTGCTGATTCCTCGTCCTGATACCGAGGTGTTGGTAGAGCGAGCCATCAGCCTGATTGAGGAGGCGGGTACAGGTTGTCGGATTCTTGACCTGTGTGCAGGCAGTGGTTGCATCGGATTGGCGGTGGCCAATCATGTCAAGGAGTGCCGCGCCGTGCTGGTGGACGCATCAGCAGAGGCCATACAGGTTTGTAAGCAGAATATCCGGCGCAATAATTTGAGCGGAAGAGTCACTGCACTGCACGGGGATGCAAAGTGTGAACCGGACTCCACCTTGTGGGATTTTGATGTGATTGCCTGCAATCCACCCTATATTCCAACGGGGGACATTCCAAAACTGGATCCGTCTGTGCGGGATTATGAGCCTCATTTGGCCTTGGATGGTGGGTCAGATGGATTGGATTTTTATCGCTTAATCTCATCTTTGTGGGCAAACTCCCTGCGTTTGGGTGGTACCATCTTATTCGAAGTTGGCATTGGACAGGCTGACCGGGTGAAAAAAGTTTTAGAAGAAGCTGGATATGAAGATATCCGGATCCATCGGGATCCTGCAGGCATTCCGCGGGTCCTAGAAGGCCACGTTTCGATCGGATAAAAGGAAAGCGGAGGGAAAGCAAATGGCAGAGAAGAAAAAAAGCATCACCCCCACAGCAGCACCAGCTACTGACAAACAGCGTGCGTTGGAAACGGCGATGGCGCAAATTGAGAAAGCGTATGGAAAAGGTTCCATCATGCGTCTGGGCGACAATACGAATGTCGTTGTGGAGGCCATTCCCACTGGTTCCCTATCCCTGGACTTGGCATTGGGAATCGGGGGTGTTCCAAGAGGCCGTATTATCGAGATCTACGGACCGGAATCGTCGGGTAAAACAACGCTAGCCCTTCATGTTGCAGCGGAGGCCCAAAAGCGGGGTGGTGAAGTAGCGTTTATCGATGCGGAGCATGCCTTGGATCCGGTCTATGCGCAGGCTCTAGGTGTGGATATCCAAAATATGCTAATTGCCCAACCGGATACCGGTGAGCAGGGCTTAGAAATTGCAGAGGCTTTGGTTCGTTCCGGCGCATTGGATGTGATTGTGGTGGACTCTGTTGCGGCTTTGGTGCCTCGTGCGGAAATCGAAGGCGAGATGGGTGATGCCCATGTGGGTGTTCTGGCTCGGCTCATGAGTCAAGCACTGCGGAAACTGGCGGGTTCCATTTCAAAAACGAATTGCGTCGTCATTTTTATTAACCAGCTGCGGGAAAAGGTGGGTGTCATGTATGGCAATCCAGAGGTGACCACCGGCGGTCGTGCACTTAAATTTTATTCCTCTGTCCGGATTGACGTACGCCGAATTGAGTCGCTCAAAAACGGCTCGGAAATCATCGGAAATCGGACGAGAGCCAAAGTAGTGAAAAATAAAGTAGCACCTCCCTTCCGGGAAGCGGAATTTGACATTATGTATGGGGAAGGTATCTCTAAGATAGGCGAACTCATCGATCTGGGAACAAAATTAGACTTAGTACAAAAAAGTGGCTCTTGGTTCGCCATGGGCGAAACTCGCCTCGGCCAAGGCCGTGACGCAGCAAAACAGTATATGAGAGATAATCCAGAGGTGGCAGAGAGGCTGGAGGCTGCCATCCGGCAACAGTCCGATCTGCTGATCCGGAATCCTGCCAGGGCCGCTGTTTCCCCAGCTAGTCACGGCGTAGACGTATCTGCCGAGGATTTTGAGGATGCGGATTGAGAACATCCTTCCTCCAAACCCACCAGGAAAGACCTGGACTCTCTATCTAGAAGACGGGAAAAGCCTCCGAGTGGGGGAAGGAGAAATGATGGACTTCGCCATCCACACCGGTATGGACTTAGACGCAGAACAGATCAAACGTCTGAGCGATGCTGCGGTCTTTTCCGGACTGCGAGATAGGGCGGTTTCCATCTTAGCACATAGACTTTGTTCCAAGGGCGAACTTCAAATCCGACTGAAGGAACATGGTGCGACGCAAAAGCAGGCGGAGGAATTGGTAGAGTGGACTGAGTGCATCGGTTTGCTGAATGAAAAAGACTATGCAAAAACCATCGTTCGGCATTACAGTGGGAAAGGCTATGGTATCTTTAAGGTGAAGGATGAGTTATACCGTAGGAAGCTTCCGAAAGACCTGTGGGATGATGCACTGAAGGAACTGGTATCGCCGCAGGAGAGCATTGGCCGATATCTCAGTAAACATTTGAAAAGTATGGATCGGAAGGCGCTGAAAAAAGCCTCCGACGCATTGGTCAGGCGAGGATTTTCCTGGCCAGAGATTTCGGAAGGAATGGAACGGTTTCAACTGATGGCAGAAGATGATGAGAGGTATGATCCATGAAGATCGGATTTATTTCCCTTGGCTGTGCGAAAAACCAGGTCAATTGCGAGCAAATGCTTTGGCAGGCTTTTGAGGCTGGACATGAGATTGCGCTAGAAGCTGAGGACTGTGATATCGCTGTGGTGAACACCTGCGGCTTTCTCCAGGAGGCTAAGCAAGAGGCGTTGGACGAAATTGCACGGCTTACGCAGCTCAAGCGGGAAGGTAGGCTGGGAAAGATCATTGTGGTCGGCTGTATGGCGGAGCGGTATCAAAATGAACTTGAGACGCTGTGTCCCGAGGCTGATGGGTTTGTCGGCTGTGGTAGCTATGCAAAAATTGCCCAGGTTGCTGATGACGTAGCAGCAGGTGAACGCCCCTTTCTGTTCGAGGATATCAACGCACCGGTACCGGAAACGGACCGGGTGGTGGCAACTTCTGATTATTGGGCCTTTCTACGGATTGCCGAGGGCTGTGATAACCGTTGTTCCTACTGTATGATCCCCTCCATCCGGGGTCAGTTTCGTAGTCGCCCAAAAGAGGCAATTCTGCAAGAAGCGACATCTTTGGCACAGTGCGGCATCAAAGAACTCATCGTTGTTGCACAGGATATCACTCGCTATGGACTTGATCTCAATGGAAAACGCCAGCTTGCCGAGCTGCTGGGCGATTTGTGCCAGATACAGGGAATCCAGTGGATTCGACTACACTACCTCTATCCTGATGAAATTGATGACGAGCTGATTTCTATGATTGCCCAAGAGGAAAAGATCGTGAAGTATATCGATCTACCCATTCAGCATATCAGCACTTCGATTCTGAAAGCCATGAACCGTCGAGGAACCGGAGAGGAACTGCGCTCTTTGATCCGAACGCTGCGGGAGAGGATCCCTGGTTTGGTGATCCGTACCAGCCTGATTTGCGGGTTTCCCGGCGAAACAGAGGAAGACTTTGAGGAGCTTTGTGGTTTTTTGCGAGAATATCGGCTGGAGCGGGCAGGGATTTTTGCTTATTCTCCAGAGGAGGGTAGTCCTGCCGCCAAACTTGAGGGACAGATTGACGAGGAAGTGAAACGTCATCGATTGGAACTGCTGACCGGAATCCAACTGGAAGTGGTAGATGCGTTTTGTGAGGCACAGATTGGGAAGATAGTAACTGTCTTGTGTGAAGGTGTTGATCCAGAAACAGGGCGCTTTTTCGGTCGTAGTGGCGCGGAGTCTCCAGAGATTGATGGACTTTTATATGTTGAGGGAGAAGATCTCATCTTAGGTCAGTTTTATCGAGTAAGAATCGTGGTGGTGGAAGATGGTGAACTGATCGGAATTCGAGAGGGGGATCTGTGTGAATACGGCCAATAAGCTGACCTTGTTGCGAGTTGCGATGATACCTGCGTTTATGGTACTGCTGTACTTGGATAATCGCTACGCCGCTTTAATCGTGTTTGTGGTGGCCAGCCTTACCGACTTTGTGGACGGTTATATCGCTCGCCATTTTGATCAGATCACCGATTTTGGTAAGTTTATGGACCCTTTGGCAGATAAGCTGCTCGTTACCTCTGCCATGGTTTGGTTCGTGGAAATGGGCATGATGCCAGCCTGGGTGCTGCTTTTGGTGATTGCGCGGGAGTTTTCCGTCACTGGGCTGCGTCTCGTGGCGGTAGATCGTGGGCGTGTTATCGCAGCAGGTTGGTCTGGAAAGGTGAAAACAGCGTCCACCATGGTTGCGATCTGTTTGATGCTTCTGCCGATCCCCACACCGCTGTTACAGATTTGTGTTTTGGTGATTTTGATTACCACGGTATATTCCGGCTTAGAATATTTTATCGTGAACCGAGATGTGTTTCGGGCAGAGCTATGAATTTTTTGGGAACTCATGCTGCCCTTGACACGATTTTCAAGGCATGGTAATATACTAAAACAATTAAATCTCGCGAGGAACGGGAAGAGTAACATTCAAAGGCTCAGACAGAGAAGGGTGGTCACCGGCTGAAAGCCACCCCATGAGACGGAATGTGAAGTGCACCCGGGAGCGAGGGGGATGCAGATGCCCTCCGGGTAGCGCCGTTACCGGCTGTTTCGAGTGAGAAATGAGAGTGGAACCGCGATTTTTAATCGCCTCTTATACAATAGGTATAAGAGGCGGTTTTTTTATTAAGGAGGAATGCCGCAGTGAAAGGTTTACTGGAGACATTGGCTGCCTACCAAGCTAGAGACCCGGCAGCACGCAGCAAGTTAGAAGTATTTCTGCTATATCCAGGCGTGCATGCTTTGATTTACCATAGGATTGCCCACTGGATGTATCAATCTCAGCTCCGTTTTTTGGCACGTGTCGTCTCACAATGGAGCCGCTTCTGGACAGGAATTGAAATTCACCCCGGAGCTGTGATTGGGAGGCGCTTTGTGATTGACCACGGAATGGGAATCGTCATCGGAGAGACCGCTGAGGTGGGGGATGATGTCCTGCTCTACCAGGGGGTTACCTTGGGCGGTACCGGAAAGGATAAAGGGAAACGCCACCCAACCGTCGGGAATAATGTGATGATCGGTTCGGGTGCCAAAATCTTGGGACCGTTTAAGGTCGGGAACGGGGCACGCATTGCATCCAATGCGGTTGTACTGTTTGAAGTGCCGGAGAATGCCACCGCTGTGGGTGTGCCAGCTCGAATTGTTCGGGTTGGTGGTGTAAAGACTGACTTCGCGGGTGAGGTCGATCAAATCAACATTACCGACCCAGTCCAAAAGGAATTGCAGTCACTGTTGTCCCGTATGGAGTGGCTGGAAAAGTATCTGGATAAAATGGAAGCAGAAAAAATCAAGGAACACGAAGGAGAATCAATTAATGAAACTGTTTAATACCATGTCACGCCAGAAGGAGACCTTTGTCCCGCTGATTCCCGGAGAAGTAAAAATGTATGCGTGTGGTCCTACGGTCTACAATTATATCCATGTGGGGAACGCTCGCCCCATCATCGTCTTTGATGTGCTCCGCCGATACTTTGAGTATTGCGGAGAAAAGGTCACTTTTGT
>JAQSXW010000044.1 GCA_029256465.1 Evtepia sp. | reverse complement strand
ACTCCTTTAAGAGGCTGATTGCAGCAGAAGCAGAACCGCCGGTAGCCAACATGGGGTCAAGAACGATGACATCCCGCTCAGCAATATCGCTAGGCAGCTTACAGTAATATTTGACTGGTTTCAACGTTTCAGGATCACGGAATAGCCCTACATGCCCCACCTTAGCAGATGGAATCAGCGTTAAAATACCTTCTACCATTCCTAATCCAGCACGAAGAATTGGAACAATGGCCAGCTTTTTCCCTGCAATGACATAACCCTTTGCTTTGCTCACAGGGGTCTGAATCTGAATTTCCTCTACAGATAGATCTCGAGTCGCTTCAAAGCACATCAAGGTAGCAACTTCGGAAACAATCTCCCGAAACTCCTTTACACCAGTCTTCTCGTCTCGTAGAATCGTAAGTTTGTGCTGCAGCAGCGGGTGTGTTAAAACATGTACTTGGTCCATTTCAATCGTCCTTTCAATTTCCTTCATTCTCTTTGCTAGATTCCTGTTCCCGTTCCAGTCGTTCACGTTCCGCCTGAGAAAGGCGAAGATAGGTTGGCTTTAGCATGGAACTTGAAACTGCCTCACCTTTCCGCGACAATTCTAATGCCACCCGCGCAACCCCCCAAGCGCTCTGTAAACGCAGGTTCGGTGGTGCCAAGCGAGCAGGAACCCCACTCTTTTGCAAATGCTCATAGCATAGGTCAGCTCCATCCCCTACAAGAAGTTGTATCTTGTTTGTTCCTTGTAGTTCGCGCGTCAGATCCTCCAGAGCGATAGCCCGATCCGGCGTCAAGCGGCAAATCGTCTCCCCATTGGAACAGAAGCGGGCATTGTAGATCTGCCCCCGTCGGGCATCCATTGCAGTGCAAATTTCCCCTTCCATCGCAACCGCATTCCAAGCCATAGATTCTAACGTAGAACAAGCGGCGCAGGGAATTTCCTTTGCCCAAGCCAATCCCTTTGCTAAAGATACACCAATTCTGAGTCCGGTAAAGGACCCTGGCCCTGAAGAGACTCCAATCAAATCGATCTCATTCAGACTAAGTCCGCAGGAGCTCAGCAATCCCTCTAGCATCGGCAATAATGTTTGACTGTGGGTTAGTCCCGTTTTCTGAAAGCTCTGTGCAATTAAAGTCTCATTTTCACAAACCGCTACAGACGCCGCCACAGCGGAAGACTCCAACGCCAATATTTTCATGCGTTCTCCTCCCTGCGGATGGTAATGATCCTCTGCGTATCCAAATTTCCCCTTCGAATCTCTACTTTGATACAGTCTTCCAGTGCTTTTTGAATGGTTTCGCTCCATTCCACCGCGCAGACTCCGCCACGTTGCAAAAAGTCTTCCCAGCCAATGTCGAACAGATCTTCTTCAGAAGAAAGCCGGTACATGTCAAAATGGAATAACGGAAGTCGGCCCCCCTCATATTCGTTGACAATGGTAAATGTGGGGCTGGTCACCCGCTGGGCAATTCCCAAACCCTTGGCCATTCCACGAACAAAGGCAGTTTTCCCCGCTCCTAAATCACCTACAAAGGCAACCACAGTCCCCGGAGTGAGACTTTTTGCTAATTCCGCTCCGATCTCCTCTGTCTCCCGCTCACTTTCCGAATATCGTTCCATTCCTCTCGCTTCTCCTCCAAGTTTCGCGTTGTATCATGCCGAGACTCTGATAAAATTTGGACAATCCCTGCTGCTCCGATTAAAAACCCCTGTAATGGGATACAGTTTATTTTATCAGCAGTATACCACGAATGGCAATAGCGTGCAAAATAGTTTTCTTGTTTCTTTTTCCTATGCTATACTTGAGGAGTGATCACAAATGCGGCCGATTTCCCAAATTCTGCGCGACATCTGGCGCGACGGAGACTTACTGCTGTTGCTGCTCTGTGTCTCTGCCAATGTCTTTGGTCTCGTCCTCATTTTTAGCGCCACCCGCTACACCCATTCCCTGCAAAATGATCTTCTGAAGCAAGCGGTGGCATCCATCATAGGAATCGGTGCATACGTATTGTTCACGTTTCTAGATATGGAAGCATTGGTGGAACGATTTCGCGCTTTCCTATTTGCACTGAGCATCCTACTTCTCCTTTTACTGATCCCCTTTGGCAATGATGATGGTACCGGCAATCAAAGTTGGATCAATATTCCGGGTTCTCCCTTTCACCTACAACCTGCTGAATTGGTCAAGCTATCTTTCGTGCTATTGCTGTCACTTCAGTTTTGTCATTTGCAGAAAAAAGGAAGCGTCAACCGCCCGTCTGCGATTATTCAGACTGCTGGGCACACAATGCTGCTTTGTGCCCTCCTTTTCTTCGTATCCAGCGACATGGGAATGGTTCTTGTTTACCTGTTTATTTTTCTCATACTTGCCTGGACTGCCGGAGTCCGGCTCTTTTGGTTTATCCTTGGTCTTGCAACGACATCGGTAGCTGGATGGCTTCTGTGGCCCCATCTTCCAGCCTATATCCAAATGCGCTTTTTGGTGGTCTTTGACCACAGCCTAGATCCACAAGGCAAAGGCTTTCAACAGCTTCGCAGTCTTCTTGCCATTGGCTCGGGTCGTGTGACCGGGCAAGGCTACCTGCATGGAATACAAACCCAAAACGTGGGGGCATCTGCTCTGCCCGCCCGCCATACCGACTTCATTTTTTCCGTTGCAGGAGAAGAATTTGGTCTTTTAGGAACGCTTCTGATCTTAATTCTCTTGTCTGCTATCGTATTGCGGTGCATCTGGATTGCACATACTGCTCAAACATCCTTCCATACTTATGTGGCGATCGGCTATGGTGGTATGTTGGCAGTGCAAACGATACTCAATGTGGGGATGTGTCTCTATATGACACCGGTTGTTGGCCTAACCCTTCCTTTCTTCAGCTATGGAGGGTCCTCCCTCATTGCTCTTTACATTGCAATGGGCATCTTGTCCGATATGAAAATGCGATCACGCCCCGCCTGGCTGAGGGGCCTCGCGAACAAAACTCGCAGATCCACTTCCTAATTTTTTCTTGTAAATGTATATCTCCTTCCGAATAGGGGCAGACTTAAATTAAGTTTTGTACCAATTACGAAGGAGGTTATTTCCTTGACTCACTCGACTTTACTACGGCGGATTTCCTGTATTCTTCTGGCAATCCTCCTGACTAGCTGCCCTGTTTCGGCATTTGTCATTGGCACTGCTGAAGATTTAGAAGCACTCACCGCCTCACCGGAAAACTCTGACCCAGTTACCGGAAAGAATCTCAATCCCATTGCCACAAACCTGGAGTTCTCCACCTACAAAAACGTGGCAATACAAGAGAAGCTGTCTGCGGTTGATCCAGATGGGGATCGCCTGCATGTTCGCGTCATCAAGAACCCCGCCCGAGGTTCGGTTTCTCTTGCGGAAGAGGGTTCCCTTTGCTTCACGTACACCCCTTATGAAAACAAAATCGGCAAGGATACCTTTACCTATGTAGCAGAAGATGCTTATGGCAATATTTCAACTCCAGCTACGGTGAAAATTAAAATTCAAAAGCCAAAAACAAAAGTCACCTATGCCGATATGAACGGTAACCCGG
The DNA here is from genome assembly GCA_029256465.1 of Evtepia sp. GTDB lineage: Bacteria > Bacillota > Clostridia > Oscillospirales > Oscillospiraceae > Evtepia. Next base: position 3,247 of record JAQSXW010000044.1, on the reverse strand, counting down.
CCCATAAAGCCGCTGTTCGTCTTGCAGAGCTAGATGTTCTCGTTGGCCAGCGTATGGGTGACACTTACTGTTTCCATCCTGAGGAAAACGTCACCCGCGAAGAGTTCTTATCCATGGCCATGAATGCCTTAGGTTCTGAGGTTCTACCCGATGCCGTAACCACTGGTTTTTCTGATAACGATGCGATAGCGGTTTGGGCAAAACCCTATGTGGCTTCTGCCTTACGTTTCGGCATGGTCACCGGTTCTTCTGACGAGCAAGGACAGGCAGTCTTTCAGCCCAACCGTCCCATAACGTGCGGGGAAGCCACCGTCCTACTCAACCGACTGCTGCAACTATCGGATGTGTCGATCGATAAAACCGTTCAGGAAGACGGTACCCCCGCTTGGGCCTCTCAGTCCGTATTAAACCTAGAGACCGTTGGTATTCTGTCAGGTGATGTAGAATTGTCCGCACCTCTCACCAAAGGCAACTCTGCTATGCTGCTGTCTGCGGCCTTGGATGTGCTGGATTTCCGTGAAAGTTCCAGCAAACATCATTTCTTTTAATGGTTCCTCCTTACGTTTTTTCCCGTCGATGTCAGATTGGTCGGCGGGAAAAAACGCATTTCTTTTTCAGAATGCGAGGTGTTTTCTTGTCTACATATGAATCTCGTCCCATCTTTTATGGGGCAGTCTTTTCCTCCCCACTTGGGCCAATTACTGTTCGGACTAATCAGTCAAGCATCATTTCTCTAACGTTCGGTGACCTTGGTGACCGAGATCAAACCGAACTACTTTCGGAAGCCAGACTGCAGCTAGATGCCTATTTTTGCGGCAAGCTAAAGTTCTTTCAGCTGCCTCTTTTCTATCGTGGTACGGAGTTTCAGCATCGTGTTTGGACTACCCTACAAAAGCTCCCTTACGGAATCACCATTTCTTACCGAGAGTTAGCGGAGCGAGTTGACTCTCCGCGCGGTTTCCGTGCCGTTGGCAATGCCAATGGTAAAAATCCCCTGCCTATCCTGATTCCCTGCCACAGGGTCATTGCCCATAATGGTAGCTTGGGCGGTTATTCCAGTGGATTAGAACGCAAACGTTTTCTTCTTGCATTAGAACAGCATGAATGGTAAATTGCAGGCCGAACAGCGGAACTCAATCCGAGTTCCGCTGTTTCCTTTTAACAAATGTTCATGCGAAGTTAAATTTTTACAATTATTTCTTGATAAGTGGAAGGAATCACTGCAACCTAAACATGGCGTGATGTAGCCTACACCTTTGTCCTCTCCCAGCCCGCTACGCAGGGTGAAAAAGGAATCTGGTGTGTGGAGCGTTGGTATGATGACAATGGCAATCTCTATTACGAATTCCCAAACGCACCGATGAATGTGCTGCGAATTATTATGCCAATCTTCAAAGCACAGTCGACAATGGAGATGATGAATTTCAGTGTTATCCTGAAAAAGTTGTGCTGGAGTTTGTGCAGAACAAGTTTAGCCACATACTTGCCACAGAGACCAGTTTCCAGCGGATAGAGGGCAACTTTGCACCAAAACACAGCTAAGTGGATAGGCCATTGAAAAAGCAAAAATGGAGTGCCCCATCGAGGTTACTCCATTTTTACTACTTTATAAGGGGCAATTAAGCGGCCCACCTCTCTTAAATTAGTCCCAGAAAGTATTGGATGAGTCCCACGATGATACTGGCAGAAACCCCAAATACGATAACCGGCCCAGCCACTGTGAAAAGCTTGACCGCTGTACCCGTGATGACACCCTCGCTTTTGAACTCCATTGCCGGCGCAACCATCGCATTCGCAAAGCCTGTTATCGGAACCAATGTCCCCGCCCCGGCACGTTTAGCGATGTTATCAAAAACACCTAAACCGGTCAGCAGTGCTGCAAAAAAAATGAGGGTCATGGATGTCGCCGTCGAAACCTGCTCCTCATTGACTCCCATCGCTCGAAAAAAGTCTGTCAGTCCCTGTCCAATTACGCAGATCAGGCCACCTACAAAAAAAGCCCAGGCCATATTCTTCACAATGGGAGATGGCTTAGCCTTTTTCTTTACATAATCTTGATACGCTTTATTGTTCATAGTCATTGAATCACCTCATTTCACACTTTACTACAATATGCCCACTATCTCATTTTTTATGTGCATCTTGTCATATTTTGTGATGAGTGTTTTTTATTTTTTGTATATATTCTCCGCTTTCTCTTGACACAGTTGTTTCCAAACGATATAATGAGGATACAAATCAACTTACTGTATGAAAGGGTTGGGTGATTCCAATGTGGAGGTTCGGTTATATAAATGCCAACTAGAACATCCCCTTGCGTTCCCTATCAAATCAGTTGGCTCAAGTTGACGCAAAGATTTGTAACAAACTAAACGTATCCAACACAATTAAATATGATCAAATTGCAAACACGTGCTTGGCTGTACAATTCCGAGTTGATTCTCAGATTTCCCTCGCCCTTCATCCCAGAATCAATCTAATTGGGACCGCCACAGATTGCAGCTACACGAACAATGAGTCGTTTGCAGTTCCCTCAGTAACTTTTCGGGTACCGGAATCTCTCCGGTACCCGAGTTTATTTGCAGAAAAGAACCACTTTCCTGTCTTTCTTTGGACTTTGGCCGATTTGTCTTTCTTTTCCCTTGACAAATTTGGGATTTCCGATATAATAATGTAGCCTGTTTCATTGTCAGGCATATTCCTTGCCGCTCATAAATGGGGCGGCCATATGTCCATAAGGAGGTGCAAAATATGGCAAAAGTTAATGCAAATTACGAGGTCGTTTATATCATGGATCCGGCAATCGGTGAAGAAAACATTGCTGCCTTGATCCAGAAGTTCAAAACTTTGGTCGAAGCTTCGGGCACTGTAACCGCTGTTGATGACTGGGGCAAGCGTCGTTTGGCTTATCCCATCAATGATTTGAACGAGGGATTTTATGTTCTCATGACCTTCACATCCTCTCCTGAAATTCCGAAGGAGCTGGATCGCGTGTTGAAAATTACGGATGGCATCATGCGTTCTATGATCATCTGCAAAGACGAATAAGGAGGTCCTTGTTATGTTAAACAAGATCTTCCTGCAGGGTAGGTTTGTGGCCGACCCTGAACTGCGGCACACTCCTAACGGCGTGGCGATTGCTTCTTTCCGTCTGGCAGTTGATCGTGATTTTAAGGACCGTGAAACCGGTGAGAAAAAGGCCGATTTTATCAATGTTGTAGCATGGCGGCAGACCGGAGAGTTTGTC
>JAQSXW010000043.1 GCA_029256465.1 Evtepia sp. | reverse complement strand
CTTTCGCAGGAGGAAAACAGTCTTTCCGCACGTTGTCTCCATTCTGCCGGGCTTCATCCAACCCTTCTCTGGGAAAAGCTGATTGATGCAGTCGGAATCGGTGTGCCTAACTCACTGCCCTTTCATTGTCTAACTTCTCGTTGTAAGCGAATCATTGAACGTTCGACTCAGGAAAGCTTAACCATGCATTGTCCTTGTATTAACAGTGCACATTTACTTTTGGGACTGCTGAGAGAAACGGATGGACTTGCCATTGATTTTATTAGACAAAGTTCTCATTCCACGCAAGAACTTCACGAGATTCTCGTCTCATCCTTGCAGGGCGACGGCTCCTCCTTTCATGCTGGAAAATCTCGTAATGATCGTGATTTATCTGTTCCTGAAACGAAACTGCTGGAACAGTTTTCTAGAGATATGGTGCGGGAAGCACTCATGGGAACCTATGATCCCGTCATTGGACGAGATCAAGAAATTTGCAGAACCATGCAAATACTCATTCGCCGCTCCAAAAACAACCCAGTTCTCCTTGGTGATCCTGGTGTTGGAAAAACTGCCGTGGCGGAAGGGCTAGCTCTTCGTATGGCTGCGGGACAAGTTCCAGAGGAATTACAAACAAAACGACTACTTTCTCTCGATCTCTCCTCCATGGTAGCTGGAACAAAATACCGTGGCGAGTTTGAAGACCGAGTAAAAACTATCCTTCGTGAAGTCCGAAGGGCAGGAAATATCATCCTCTTCCTCGATGAAATGCACACGATTGTCGGGGCTGGTTCTGCAGAAGGAGCCATTGACGCAGCCAATATCTTTAAGCCCGCCCTTTCAAGGGGCGAAATACAGATGATTGGTGCAACCACCCTCGAAGAGTATCGCAGATATATAGAAAAAGACGCTGCTTTAGAGCGGAGGTTTCAACCCGTATCCATCGAAGAACCTTCCTGCGACACTGCCCTTTCGATTCTACAACGGCTAAAGCCACGCTATGAAGCACACCACCACATCACCATTACCTCTGAAGCTTTGGAAGCAGCGGTCACACTTTCAAACCGTTATATACCTGACCGACGTTTGCCAGACAAGGCCATTGATCTGATCGATGAAGCGGCATCTTTGGTTCGTATGGGAGCCATGGCTTCAACAGATCGTTTTAAGAGTCTGGAGGACAAAGTCCTCCAGACCTTCCAAGACAAGGAAGCAGCGATTCGAAATCAAAACTTTGAGAAGGCTGCCATCCTTCGCAACGCAGAAGCAGATTTTCGCTCGGAATTGAACCGACAACGACAAGGTTGGAAAACTGAGCATGCCAGTGAATTGGTCACTGAGGAATTGGTTGCAAAGGTTTTATCCCAATGGACAGGAATTCCTGTTACCTCACTAACACAAAAGGAAAGAGAGTATCTTCTTCACTTAGAGGATGTCCTCCATCAAAGGGTTTCCGGGCAAGCCAAAGCGGTTCATGCAGTATCAGAAGCCATCCGCCGTGGGCGCAGTGGTCTAAAAGATCCCCGCCGCCCAATTGGGACCTTCCTATTCTTGGGGCCCACTGGTGTGGGAAAAACCGAGCTTTGTAAATCTTTAGCAGAAGCTCTTTTTGGCAAAGAGGATGCGCTTTTGCGGTTCGATATGACAGAATACTCTGAGGCACACTCCATTTCTAGGCTACTAGGCTCCCCACCCGGCTATGTTGGTTTTGACGAGGGCGGTCAACTGACAGAACAAGTACGGCGTCGGCCTTATTCCGTTGTTTTGTTCGATGAATTAGAAAAAGCGCACACCGACATCTGGAGCATTCTACTTCAAATCATGGATGACGGTATCCTCACCGATGCCAAGGGAAGAAAGATTGATTTTCGAAGTACAGTACTTGTGCTGACCTCAAATGTTGGTGCAGATAAAATTCCCAGCCACGGGGTTCGCCTTGGTTTTGCCAACCAAAAAGCAAACGGTCTTCCTGATTTCGAGCAGACTCGCGTTTCTGTCCTATCCGAACTCAAGAAAACCTTTCGACCTGAATTCCTGAATCGCTTGGATGAAATGATCGTCTTCGAGTCACTAGGATACAACGAAATGAAGTCCATTGCCGAAAAAATGCTAGGCCAAATTTCCAAGCGACTGGAACCACTGGGCATTCAGCTAGATTTTTCAGATGAAAGCCTTGCTTATTTTGCAAAACAGGGATTTGATCCTGCTTATGGCGCTCGCCCTTTACGAAGGCTCCTGCAAACGAATGTAGAAAATCCTACTGCAGAGCTTTTATTATCTGGAACGCTTGCACCCGGTTCAGTCCTCTCTCTCACGATTCAGGACGGCATTCTATCTCTTGAGCGCATTTCTGCTTAACGGAATCAGCCTCACCTTGAGTTTCATATATCAAATAGTCGTGAGCTTGTATTTTCTAGGAAATACAAGCTCATTTTTCAATGGCTGCCTCACCACTTTTCTTCCAAATGAGCCAGATATTTTTAGGTTGTTTTTCCGGATTGACTCCTGTATAATGGGCAAGAACGCAAAACTGTTTCGAAAATTTTTATCAATATCGGCTGCTAATTGGGCCCATCATACATATATAAAGAATCCAGAGGTGATGTCATGGCATTGCGAATTGGAATTGACATCGGATCTACTACTGTCAAAGTTGTTGTCTTAGATGAACAGAACCAGCTTCTATTCCGTTCTTACGAGCGCCATTATTCTAAAACGAGAGAGCGCACCTGTGAAACTCTTTACTCCATTCAGGAACTGCTTAATGGAAAAGATGTTCAACTTCTCATTACCGGCTCGGCTGGATTGGGTGTCTCTAAAGCAAGCAACATCGAATTTGTGCAAGAGGTGTATGCCACGGCTGCCGCAGTTCGAACCTTTATTCCTGATACCGATGCAGTCATCGAACTGGGCGGTGAAGATGCCAAGATTATTTTTTTTGGCAATACTCTAGAAGAACGGATGAATGGCTCCTGTGCTGGCGGTACTGGTGCGTTTATCGACCAAATGGCAACCTTGCTGAATGTAACTGTGGATCAATTGGATGTGCTCTCCTTACAACACGAAAAGGTATACCCCATTGCATCCCGTTGCGGGGTCTTTGCCAAAAGTGATATTCAACCAATTCTCAATCAGGGTGGTCGAAAGGAAGACATTGCCGCTTCCATTTTTCAAGCCGTAGTTGATCAAACGGTGGGTGGACTCACGCAAGGCCGTGAGCTTGCAGGGAAAATTGTCTTTTTGGGGGGGCCTTTACACTTCCTTTCTGGACTAAGGGAACGCTTTGTACATACCTTGAGTCTAAGTTCCGAAAACGCCATATTTCCGGAAGACGGAGACTGCTTTGCCGCCATTGGGGCGGCTTTATGTGCCTCTGACTACCCTACAATGCCCTTTGATCAATTGCTCAGTCAGTTGGAGAAGGCAACAGACCTCGCTACTACTGTCGACACTATGCTTCCTCTTTTTCAGGGGGAAAAAGAATATCAAGCGTTTCTTTCTCGGCATAATGCCATGACCATCCCAAATGAATCCATAGAAACCTACTGCGGTGATGCCTTCCTTGGCATAGATGCGGGTTCGACCACCACAAAAATGGTACTGATCGCACCCAATGGCTCATTACTTTATACTTATTATCAATCGAATCAGGGAAATCCCGTATCAGTAGTATTGACCCAACTGCTTAAATTGCAGGCGCTATGCGGCGACCGAATTCAAATTTGCGGTTCTGCGGTTACCGGTTATGGCGAGGACCTCATCAAAAGCGCTTTTTCCTGCGATTTCGGTCTGGTGGAAACGGTTGCCCACTATAATGCGGCCCGACATTTTAATCCCAACGTCGATTTCATCATTGATATTGGCGGTCAAGACATGAAATGTTTTAAGATTAGAAACGGTGCCGTGGACTCTATCTTGCTCAACGAGGCCTGCTCCTCCGGTTGCGGTTCTTTTATTGAAACCTTTGCTCGCGCACTAGGTTATGATATTGAAAGCTTTTCCAAATTGGGGCTTTTTGCAAAGTATCCTGTCAATTTAGGTTCCCGCTGCACCGTATTTATGAACTCTTCCGTCAAGCAGGCTCAAAAGGATGGTGCAAGTGTAGAAGATATTTCGGCAGGCCTATCTATTTCTGTAGTGAAAAATGCCGTTTATAAGGTTATTCGTGCTGCTAGTGCCGATGATCTGGGCCAGAACATTGTGGTACAGGGTGGCACCTTCCTCAACAATGCGGTGCTTCGCGCATTTGAATTGGAACTAGGAAGAGATGTCATTCGTCCTATCATTTCTGGCATTATGGGAGCCTTTGGTGCTGCATTGGCTGCGCGAGATTTAAATCTTTCATCATCTACCCTGCTGAGTGGTTCTGCATTATCATCTTTTACCCACACGGCAAAGCCCAGCACATGTAAACTCTGTACCAACCATTGCGCTCTCACCATCAACTATTTTGACGGCGGCCGCCATTTCATTTCAGGGAATCGATGCTCCCGTCCTCTTGGTCAGGAACGCATCCAAAGCCCAGATCTCTATCAATATAAATATGAAAAGCTGAGAGCGATGCAAGGGACTGGTGAAGGGACTGGTAAACGCGGCAAAATTGGTCTTCCCTTTGGCCTGAATCTATTCGAGAACTTGCCCTTCTGGTTCACCTTCTTAACAAAGCTAAATTTTGAGGTCGTTCTCTCACCAGAATCAACCCGTAGCCTTTATCTCGGAGGCCAGCGCACCATCCCATCCGACACCGTCTGTTATCCAGCCAAGCTGATGCATGGACACATCGAATCGCTGGCTAAAGCAGAGGTAGATGCCATATTTTATCCCTGCATGTCCTATAACTTTGATGAAAAGGCTGGAGATAACCACTACAACTGTCCTGTGGTTGCATATTATCCTGAGCTTTTGGCCGCCAATGTCCCCTCACTAAAGCAAGTACGATATCTGAATCCTTATTTTGGCTTGCATCGCCCAAAAGATTTCGCCAGACGAGCCGCGGCATTTTTTGAAAAGGAATTTCAAATTCCAAAGAGCGAGGTTAAAAAAGCGGTAGTGGCAGCGTATGCATCCTACGATGCTTATAAGGCCGATTTAAGGCAAACGGCTAAGGCGTACATTGCCTATGCGCGGAAAGAGAACCGGACCATTCTAGTTTTGGCTGGCCGGCCTTATCATATTGATCCAGAAGTGAATCATGGAATCAACAACCTAGTAACTTCGTTTGGGTTCGTACTCATTACAGAGGACTCCTTAGCATATCTACTAGACAAAGAACCTCGCAAAGTGCTGAATCAGTGGACCTATCAAAGCCGCATGTATAATGCGGCACGCTATGTTTGCACCCAGCCGGACATGCAAATGATCCAATTGGTTTCCTTTGGCTGTGGCATTGATTCGATTACCACTGATGAGCTCCGGGATATCCTTGAGTCCAAAGGAAAGCTTTATACTCAGTTAAAAATTGACGATATCAATAATCTGGGGGCTGTTAAGATTCGACTTCGCAGTCTGATCGCTGCGATTGAAGCGAGAACCAAGCCATCTTCTTCCTTCCCTGAATCCTGAAAGCATGTGATGTTGTTTGAAATTGTCAATTTCCAGTCAGGAGCAAAAAACTATGGCAAAACTACGCTATGACTCTTCCGGTCGACTCCTCTTTACGGAAGAAATGAAAAAAGAATACACGATTTTTATGCCCCAAATGCTGCCCATTCATTTCGGCATGTTTCGTATGTTATTGGAGCTCGAAGGCTATCATATTGTACAATTGAATAATGGCGGACGCACTGTCGTTGACGAAGGACTCAAATACGTTCATAATGATACCTGCTATCCCGCACTGCTCGTCATTGGGCAATTTATCGATGCCATTAAAAATGGCAGATATGACCCACATCAGGTTGCATTGTTTATCACGCAAACTGGCGGCGGATGTCGCGCCTCTAACTACATTCATCTTTTAAGAAAAGCTCTGGAAAAGGCAGGAATGTCTTATATTCCGGTGGTATCTGTCAGTTTCGGCGTAGAAAAAAATCCAGGATTTAAACTAAACCTGTCACTGCTCAGACGTATGATCTATGCTATGATGTATGGTGATCTGATTATGAATGTAGCCAATCAGGTTCGGCCATATGAGCTTCATTTAGGAGAGACCGATACCTTGGTGGAGAAATGGAGCCAAAAGCTGGTTGATGGTTTTCAAGCGGGAAAATATATGCGCCGCAAGTATATGCGAGCTATCTTCGATGAAATATGCGATAATTTTAAAGCTATCCCAGTGAGACATGAAGAAAAAATTCGAGTTGGTATCGTTGGAGAAATCTATGTAAAATACTCTGCCCTTGGAAATAATGATTTAGAGCATTTTCTTCTTACTGAGGGAGTAGAACCTGTCGTTCCAGGCCTAACCGATTTCATTATTTTTAAGGTATTCAACCGTGAAGTTGATGTTGACATTTACGGCGGCTCTGCGATCAAACGCCATGTGGTACGCTACATGAAAAAATATGTGGAGCATTGTCAGCAAGATATGATTGATGCCTTAGAACGCTCGGATCGTTTCCGTGCTCCTGGTCCATTTTCACAATTGCAAAGCTTGGTTCGAGGTTATCTTGGTGACGGCAATAAGATGGGAGAAGGTTGGCTCCTGACTGCGGAAATGCTGGAGCTCATTCACTCGGGCACTCCCAATATTGTCTGTGCACAGCCATTTGGTTGTTTGCCGAATCACATCGTAGGTAAAGGTATGATCCGAAAAATCAAAGACAATTATCCAGACTCTAATATTGTTGCCATTGACTACGATCCAGGTGCCACTAAAATTAATCAGGAAAACCGGATTAAGCTGATGCTCTCCAATGCAAGAAGAACACAAAAGGAAATCAAGCCACAATTTCTCCTTAATAACGCACCTCTTCGCCA
>JAQSXW010000042.1 GCA_029256465.1 Evtepia sp. | reverse complement strand
GCACTGAAAAAGCCCACCATTTGAGACACACGCATTCCGGTTGCAAAAAAATACAAGCTATCGGTACGCAGTCCCTCGATCAGCCCTCGCCCAAATCCGTACCAGGCAATGTAGGTAAAAAACAGCATCCCATCAAATCTACGCAGGCCTTTCCGCAGCAAAAACAGCAAGAGTAAAAAGCCCAGTAAGTTCCAAATGGATTCATAAAGGAAGGTGGGATGCACTTCTGTATGTTGCAGAACACCGTCAATTCTTTGCACAATTCCCATGCGCCAAGGTAGGGTCGTTCCCCCGCCGAATGCTTCCACATTGACGAAGTTTCCCCATCGTCCTACACATTGACCAATCAGGAGGCCAAGGGCCCCAAGGTCTGCCATCGCCAAAAAGGGAACCTTCTTGACTCGCATCACAATCCAAGCAACGAGCACAGCTGCCAAAATCGAACCGTAAACTGCCATACCACCGTCATGGATCCGGAGCATCTTTGCAAAATTCAGGCTTCCATCCGCATTACGAAACAAATCCAGATAAAAGACAACGTAATATAATCTCGCACCGATAATTGCCCCTGGCGTTGCAAAAATGAGCATATCCAAGAAATCGTCTGTTTTAATTCCGAACTCTTCTGCATAGTGCATACAGAATAACACAGCCAGCAGAAAACCAACTGCTATAATAATCCCGTACCAATAAATATCCCGTCCCAGTATGGTAAAGGCGACTGGGTCTACATGAAGCTGTAGACCCAGTCCAGGGAAAGAAATCTCATTCATTTCCCCGCCTCCTTTGGCCTTATAACCGCCATTGCGGTACGCTCTGGGGAAATCCAATCCCGAAGCGCCTGTATTAAATCTGTTTTCTCAATCGTATCATATATCCTTGGAAAAATCCAGATATCCTCGGAAGAGAAATAGGCCCGTGCCTGTTCCACACACAAATGTTCAAATGAATTAAGCGCACGCACTTGATTGCCATACGCAGCTTTCTTAAGGCGACGGAACAAGTCCTCATCTAAGCCTTCCTTTATGATGCGCTCCGCCTCTTTCCAGATCGCCTCACGCACAGCCGCAGGATCTCGGCATTCCCCTCCAGCTAGCAAAAACGCACAATCAGAATATGCTTCATAGCCATAAAAGAATCCGCTATTGATCAGCCCTTCACTATACAGGCGTGCATAGAGTGGACTTGAGCTTCCCATCCATGCCTCACATAACAAATCACCCAAAAGCTTTTGGCGTAGACGATCTGCTTCCTTTGCCGGTTTCAGTTTAAATCCCAACTGCAGAATAGGGGTAGCCACTTCCATAAAAAATTCCCGTTCACCTTGGCATACCGTCCCTGGCTCCTCGCCGCCGTAATCTCTAGGAATCTTTTCTCCTCCCTGCTTGGGAAGAATCTTTTTTGCAAGCTCACAGACTCGTTCTGGGTCTACATTTCCGGCTACACATAAAACCATGTTGTTGGGATGATAAAAAGCCTCATGGCATTCATATAAAGTCTCTGTCGTAATTTGGGAAATCGACTCCTTTGAGCCTGCCACAGAGTTGCGCACGGGGTGATTCTGGTATAAAGCAGCCATCAAGTTCATATAAGCCTGCCAGTTAGGGTTATCTTCGATCATCTGAATTTCCTGTCCAATGATGCCCTGTTCTTTATCTACACTCTCCGTTGTGAAATAGGGAACGGAAACAAAGGAAAGAAGCGTCTCCAGATTTTCATAAAACCCTTCATTTCCCTCGAAATAATATCCTGTCAAGGCAGCGCCAGTAAATGCATTGGGTGATGCACCATTGGCAGTCAGCGTCTGTAGTGCGTTGCCATCTTTGGTGTCAAACATTTTATGTTCTAGAAAGTGTGCTACACCCATAGGGGTATCTTTCCATGCATTTTTCCAGTAAAACCGAGTGTCCATTCCACCGTAATTCGTAGCAAAGAAGGCAAAACATTTGCCAAAATCCGGTTTGGGAAATACAAACACTCCAAGCCCGTTTTCCAAACGTTCCTCAAACACGGTTTCCCCAATTTGATCATAATTTTTTTTGATCAAAGGTCTGCCCCCTCCTTCCCCTGCAGGAAATAAACACTGTCAAGCCACAATCTCTGAGCTACCTTTTTGACTTCTTCTAAGGTGACTTCTTCCACAGCCTGCTCTAAGACATCCGGAGCGTCTTCACGATTGGAGGTGGCCTGCCCTAACCAGTAGTCTTCCAGTCTACCCTGTGCGTCCACTGTTGTACGTAGATTATTAACCACATATCGTCTGGCACTTTCCAACTCAACCACTTCTATCTTACCTTTACGGCAATCATCCAATTGAGCCAAGATCTCATCTCTTGCCTGTTCATATTGGTTAAAGTCAACTCCTGAAGAAACAAATACGATTCCCTTTTGTTTATCGGCCATGCTATTGGCATAATAGCAAAGAGATAAGCGTTCCCGTACATTCATAAAAAGCTTGGAGTTGGTTGATCCACCAAAGATCGCATTGAACATGAGTAGCGAAGCCGCTGCTTTCGGCTCCGTACAAGGTGAATCCAAACGAAACCCCATAGATAATTTCCCCTGACTGACATCCATGGAATCTCCAAAGAAACGTGGTGCCTGACAAGGTGGATTTTCTTCCCTGCCTATCACACATTTCCGCATCCCCTGAGGCAATCCGGAAAGTGCAGTTTTCATCGCTGCTTCCACTCGCTCTACTGGCGCAGAACCGCAATAGTAGAGTTCAATTGGGGCTGTCTGAAGTAGAGCCTCGTAGCGTTGCCACAACCCTTCTCCGGTAATGGCAGCTACCTCTGCCTCTTCTCCCAACTTATCCACACCATAGGCTTCTCCACTACACATCTGACTGATGAGACGATAAGTTGCATACTGTTGCTTGTCGTTGATACGGGAACGAATCCGATTGATCTGATTCGCCCTTTCACTTTCCAGATACGATTCCTCAAAGGTTCCAGGTTCTCCCACAGGCTCCAAAAGAATTTCTCCCATGATTTTTGCCGCGGACTCTAACACATTAAACTCTTCTGGAAGATATACATCATCTAGAAAACTACCGACAAAGCCGATACACTGGGTTTCGCCCTTTTTTCTTACCGTTGGTTCAATGACCCCACCATATAATTCATCCAAAGCAGCCGACATGGTTTCCATATCCGGGTGCTGCCTTGTCCCTCGCCGGAGTACTGCTGGAAGGAGGGCATTCATTGCTGCAGTTTCTGTTGAAAGAGGCTGCAAAAAGGTCATAGCAAGAAGACAGGTTTTGAACTTATTCGTTTGCACTGCGGTAAGCTGAATGCCAGGCAACAGCTCCCTGTGCTTTCGTTCCATCATACAGGACACTCCTCCCTTATGGAACACATTGTGCTCTGGAATCATAGCACGCTTTACCATCTTTTAATATGGAATATTGTACCACATTTTATAAAAAAGTAAAGAATTCCAGATTTCCTCTTTAGGAATCCTTACCTTTTTAACGTCATTCTATTCAGATTTTTCTTGACAGTCCGTTTTTTTTATTGTAACATGGTTTTGTTGTAAAGCAAAGACACTTTACAACTGGCAGATAGGAGGTTTTGAAATGAAACATCAAACCTATCGTATGACCATGCTATACGACTTTTATGGTGATCTGCTTACAGACCGTCAAAAGGAGTTCTACGATCTTTACTATAATGAAGACCTCTCCCTTGCTGAAATCGCGGAAAACTATGGGATCACTCGTCAAGGTGTCCGAGACATAATTGTTCGGGCAGAGGCTTCCCTTCAAGATATCGAAGAAAAAACAGGTCTCATCGGACGGTACCACAGAATGCAGGAGGCCATTGATTCCCTCCAGCAAACCCTGGTTAAAATTAATCTTCTCAATGAGGAAGCCATTCAAAACAACGAGCTGGAAGTGCTGTGTCAGCAATTAGAAGATGCTGTCTCGGCCTTGAGGAAGGAATAAACATGGCATTTGAAGGTTTAACAGAAAAACTTTCCTCCGTATTTAAACGTATGCGGAATAAGGGCCGTTTGACCGAGGCTGATGTCAAAGAGGCCATGCGAGAAATCCGTCTAGCGCTTTTGGAAGCCGATGTGAGTTATAAAGTCGTGAAGGACTTTGTGAGCAAGGTGACCGAGGAAGCCATCGGTGCTAATGTCTTAGAAAGTTTAACTCCGGCTCAAACCATCATTAAAATTGTAAATCAGGAACTTATCGCACTTATGGGTGGTGGCAGCAGCAAGCTTTCCATTGCCTCTCAGCCACCCACTGTAGTAATGCTGGTGGGTCTGCAAGGTGCCGGCAAAACCACGAACGGTGCAAAGCTTGCTGGCCTCATGAAAAAGCAGGGAAAGCGCCCCTTGTTGGTCGCTTGCGACATTTACCGTCCCGCTGCTATCAAACAATTAGAAGTCGTTGGTGGTCAATTGGACATTCCCGTATTCCAAATGGGGCAGGAAAACCCAGTCACTATTGCGAATGCAGCCATTGAGCACGCTAAAAAACATGGTAACGACATCGTTTTTTTAGATACCGCTGGTCGCCTCCACATTGATGATGCTTTGATGGATGAACTGCGGGCGGTCCGAGAAGCGATCTCTCCCACAGAAATCCTCTTGGTGGTAGACGCTATGGCTGGCCAGGACGCAGTCAATGCAGCCAAAACCTTTGATGAGGCCTTAAATATTGACGGTGTGATACTCACCAAGCTGGATGGTGACGCTAGAGGTGGTGCAGCCTTATCCATTCAGGCAGTGACTGGAAAGCCAATAAAGTTTGTGGGTATGGGAGAAAAGCTAGACAATATCGATGTGTTCCACCCAGATCGAATGGCTTCCCGTATTTTGGGCATGGGCGATGTATTGTCCCTCATTGAAAAAGCAGAACAACAATTTGACCTTGAAAAAGCCGCTGCTCTTCAGGAAAAACTGAAAAAAAATCGGTTTACCTTGTCCGATTACTACGATCAGCTCTCGCAAGTAAAAAGCATGGGTTCTTTGTCCGACTTAGCCGCAATGCTCCCTGGGGTAAACGCCAATGCTTTGGGTGATGCGGCGATTGATGGAAAAATGCTCAGTCGAACAGAAGCCATCATCCTTTCTATGACTATCGAAGAGCGAGAAAATCCAAATCTTTTAAACAGTAGCCGAAAAAAACGGATTGCGGCTGGTTGCGGAATGCAGGTTGTGGATATTAATCGGATGCTGAAGCAGTTTGAGATGACACAACAAGTGGCCAAGCAGATGTCCCGCCAAATGTCTGCAGGAAAACGGAAATTTGGCACGTTTGGGAAGGGAAAATTTCCGGGCCTTCCCTTTTAATATCGTTGGTATTCGTCTTATGACGTTTCCATAGTTTGTAAACAATTTTGGAGGTGAAATATATGGTTAAGATTAGACTTCGCAGACTGGGCGCAAAGAAAAAGCCCTTCTATCGTATTGTTGCTGCCGACTCCCGCTATCCTCGCGATGGCCGTTTCATTGAGGAACTGGGCACTTACAACCCGCTGGTAAAGCCTGCAGAAATTACGATCGATGCAGAACGCGTTCAGTCTTGGATCAAAAACGGCGCTCAGCCCACCGAAACGGTGAAGGCTTTGCTGAAAAAAGCCGGCGCCATCTAATTTGGGAGGGCTCATGAAGGATCTTCTCACTTATATTGCCCAGAATCTGGTGGAGCATCCCAATGCTGTCAATGTGAAAGAAACCGAATCTGTCGAAGGAACGGTTCTCTTGGAACTCCGGGTGGATCCCAGCGACATGGGAAAAGTGATTGGCCGTCAAGGCCGAATTGCCAAGGAAATCCGCATATTGATGCGTTCTGTCGCACAGCGACAGGGTAAAAAGGTTTCCGTTGAAATTATGGACTAAAAAGTGGCGGGGCAATGTGCCTCCGCCATTTTTTACACAAGGAGCGTGTCTATCGTTGAAAAAAACGTATCTGGAAGCTGGAAAAATTGTCAATACCCATGGTATTGTCGGTGAATTGAAGGTAATTCCCTGGTGTGATGCGCCTGAATTTTTGTTGGAGTTTGATCGCTTTTATATTGACGGGCAGCCGTTTCGCGTCCAGTCTGCCCGGGTTCATAAGCAAACCGTTTTGCTTATGTTCGAGGGCATCACCAGCATCAACGATGCCATGCGTCTCAAGGAAAAGATTATATTTATCAACCGGGAAGACATCAATTTGCCGGAAGGGAAACACTTTCTGGCTGATATGTTCGGCCTAGAGGTACGAGAAACCCAGACTGGTAAAGTGCTAGGCAGTATTGCCGATATCCTGACTCCTCCTGCTCACGAAGTATATGTGGTGCGGGGCGGAGAGCGTGAATATATGATACCCGCAGTGGATGCCTTTATATTGGAAACCAATGTAGAGGAAGGATACATCGTAGTCCGTTTGATTGAAGGGATGTGACTACATGTATCGCATTGACATTATGACTCTATTTCCTGATACGGTTGGAGATATGCTCTGTGAGTCCATTCTAGGACGTGCTCAGGAACGGGGTTATATCCGTATTGAATGTCACCAAATTCGGGACTATACGTTAAACAAGCAAAAACAGGTAGATGACTACCCCTATGGTGGTGGTAAAGGTGCTGTGATGCAGGCCGATCCCCTTTACCAATGCTGGACGCATATATGCACGGAGGCAAATGAGCGAATTCACACAATTTATCTCTCTCCTGTCGGCAAGACATTTACTCAGGCGGATGCCAAGCGCCTCAATACAGATTACAAACGTCTGATCTTGATCTGCGGACATTATGAGGGAGTGGACGAGCGCTTCATCGAAGAATGTGTGGATGAAGAAATCTCCTTAGGAGATTTTGTACTAACTGGCGGCGAGATCCCTGCGCTTGCTGTGGCGGATGCGGTCTGCCGTTTGGTTCCCGGTGTTCTCTCGGATGAGGAGTGTTTTATCAATGAAAGTCATTGGGACGGCATGCTAGAACATCCTCATTATTCAAG
>JAQSXW010000041.1 GCA_029256465.1 Evtepia sp. | reverse complement strand
CCTTTGGGCATTTCTGACTGCTCAGTGGAGCTGGTTGTGGCATTTTTAACGTTACTATACAACCATATTCTCATGGTGCTCTTTGGGGAAAGTAGCCTCACGATCTATGCTGTCATTGCTTACGTAAACCTGTTTGCCTTTATGATAATGCAGGGGGTAGCACAGGGGA
Organism: Evtepia sp.; assembly: GCA_029256465.1. Taxonomy (GTDB): domain Bacteria; phylum Bacillota; class Clostridia; order Oscillospirales; family Oscillospiraceae; genus Evtepia. The sequence continues at coordinate 6,876 of JAQSXW010000041.1, read as the reverse complement.
TGATGCACCTAGTCAGTCTGCAGATCGGTGCTTCGAACCAGACTGCTGCCGCAGGCTACTTTCGGATGTGCATACTCACCAGCCTGACGCTAAGCCTTTTGCTTACCGGCCTTTGCCTGGGGATACCGGAAACGATTGTTGGCATGCTATTAAAGGCAGATAGTGAAGTTTTTCCAGAGGCGGTGCGTGCGCTGCGTCAGTTTTCGCTGTCATTTCCTTTGGTTGGCCTTAACATTGCGATCGCCAGTTACTTTACCGCAAGGGGCCTATCCATTCCCTCCGCCGGTCTGGCATTGGGAAGAGGCTTTGTCTTTACCCCCATTGTTTTGCTGATTCTGTCGTTCTGCTCTCAAGGTTCGTGGATTTGGATGAGCGCTTTTTTCGGAGAGCTCACTTGCTTCTTGGTTTCCCTATCGGTCCTGCGGTGCGCAAAGCTTCGCGGGAAGGTTCCGTCAAATACAGTATCATAATAAGTAAGCCTTTGATTGCACAAAGAAGCCCTGTCAGACAGAATCCTTCTGCTGATGGGGCTTTGCCTTGTCCAAAAAGAAGTCGTAACGGATGATTGCAATTCATAATATGGAGTTGTGAGAAAAACCTGATGACAAAGGCTTGACAGTTCCAAAATGTTATGCTATGCTAACAACGTTAGCTGAGACTAACTTAAGAGTGAAAAAGGTAGGGGCGATCGAGATGAACACATTGAAAGATGTTGCTGTCGGTCAGGCCGTTCATGTGGTGAAAGTCCATGGGGATGGGCCAATTCGGCGGAGGATTATGGATATGGGTCTGACCAAAGACACGGAGCTCTATGTTCAAAAAGTGGCTCCATTTGGAGATCCGGTGGAAGTGATTGTGCGGGGGTATTCACTGAGTCTGCGCAAAGCAGATGCAGAACGAATTGAGGTTCGGTGAGGCTTTCTCCTGACCACTCAGTAGAAAAGAGGTTAAATAGACTATGTCGATACGAATTGCCCTGGCTGGAAATCCAAATGCCGGGAAGACAACGCTTTATAATGCCCTGACAGGCAGTAACCAGTTTGTGGGCAACTGGCCGGGCGTGACGGTAGAAAAAAAGGAAGGACGCTTAAAGCAGAACAAGGACATTACTGTGATGGATTTGCCGGGTATCTATTCTCTCTCCCCCTATTCACCTGAAGAGGTGATTACCCGGAACTATTTAATGACTGAGCAGCCTGATGTGATTTTGAATATTATCGATGGCACCAATTTAGAGCGCAACTTATATTTGACGACGCAGCTCTTGGAGCTGGGCATTCCAGTTGTATTGGCCATCAATATGATGGATGCAGTGGAAAAGCAAGGTGATCGGATTGACGTAACAAAGCTGGGTGAGCGTCTGGGTGTTGAGGTTGTGGTGATGTCAGCTCTAAAGGGCGACGGAGTTGCCGAAGCGGCTGAAAAAGCCATCGAAGCTGCCGCCCGTGGGGAAAAAGCATCCGCGAGGTCCTGTTTCAATGGTGCAGTGGAGCATGCACTGGCGCACATTGAAGAGCGGCTTCTGCATGATATGCCGGAACAAAAGCAACGGTTTTATGCCATCAAGCTATTTGAACGAGATCCTAAGGTCTTGGAGGAGCTAAGGCTTTCCAAAGAAGACCGAGAACATATTGAATATGACATTAAGCTTTGTGAAGCAGAGCTGGATGACGATGCGGAAGCTATCATTATAGGCCAGCGGTACCAGTACATTGAATCGATCATTGACCTGTGCTGTACCAGAAGGATGAAAAGAGGTCTCAGTACCTCCCAAAAAATTGATCAAGTGGTAACCCATCGCTTTTTGGCTTTGCCCATCTTCGCCGCCATCATGTTTTTGGTCTACTTCATTTCTGTCACGACTGTAGGCGGTTGGGTAACTGGCTGGGCCAATGATGGATTATTCGGGAACGGCTATTTTCTCTTTGGGCATGGAAGTGAAGCGTATGCCGAGGCCAGTGAAAGTTATGATTTGGCAAAAATGAAGGCAGATGCCTTCCTGAATGCGGCAGAGCAGGCTGGCGTGAAAGTCGATGCTCTGCGAACGGGAGAGGCAACACCTGCGGAGCAAGCGGAATTTCTGACAGAAGCAGCTGGTATCCAGAAGGAGGTTCAGCTCATTGGAGCGGAAGGGAAAGTGGTATATCAAGGTGAGGTGGATATCAATGACTACTTCGCAGCGCAGGGGCTTTCTGATCCAGACCCAAACACCTATGGGAAATGGATCCCTGGACTACCAGTGCTACTCGCATCCGGATTGGAGAAAGCAAATGTAGCACCTTGGCTCCAAGGGCTCATTCTGAACGGAATGGTTGCCGGTGTCGGGGCAGTGTTGAGTTTTGTACCACAGATGCTGGTGTTGTTCTTCTTCTTGGCATTTTTGGAGGCGTGTGGTTATATGTCCCGTATTGCCTTCATCTTGGATCAGGTGTTCCGCCGATTCGGCCTCAGCGGAAAATCGTTTATCCCCATGCTGGTGAGCACCGGTTGTGGTGTACCTGGCATTATGGCCAGTCGTACCATTGAAAGTCCACGTGATCGGCGCATGACTGTGATGACGACGACCTTTATTCCTTGTAGTGCAAAGCTTCCCATCATTGCCCTCATTGCAGGCGCCTTCTTTGGGGGGGCCTGGTGGGTGGCACCTAGCGCCTACTTTATGGGGATAGCAGCAGTGATGATGTCGGGAGTCATCTTGAAAAAAACGAAGATGTTCGCCGGAGAAGAGGCCCCCTTTGTGATGGAACTTCCACTGTATCATATGCCGACTGCAAAAAACCTCCTGAACAGTGTATCGGAGCGGGGCTGGTCCTTCATCAAAAAGGCGGGAACCATCATACTGCTTGCTTCCATCTTCATTTGGTTTACCTCTAACTTCGGATGGGTGAACGGAACCTTTGGTATGCTGGAACAAAACGAGATCGCGTTTAGTGTGATCGCAAAGGTTGGCGGAGCCATTTCTTGGCTCTTTACGCCGCTCGGCTTTGGCAATTGGCAAGCGGCGGTGGCCACTGTCCTAGGTCTCTTGGCTAAGGAGGGCGTGGTTAGTACCATGGGTGTACTCTATGGAATGAACGATGGTGGATACCATGTTCTGGCCAGTGCGCTGAGCGTTGGGGCAGCATATGCCTTCATGGCATTTAATCTCTTATGCGCGCCCTGCTTTGCCGCCATGGCAGCCATTCGGCAAGAGATGAACAGTGCAAGGTGGTTCTGGTTTGCCATTGGATACCAAAGTGTATTTGCCTACGTGGTTGCGCTCATGATTTATCAGTTCTGGAAGCTTGCAAGCGGAGGAGGGGTTGGACCATTTACGATTGCTGCTCTAATCGCAGCCTTAGCCCTTCTTGCCCTGCTCTTCCGTCCAGGGTCCGATGCTAAGAAGAAAGTGCAAAAGGAAGCGGAACGGGTTTTGTCTTAAGTAGATCGAAAGGAGTGAAACGATATGCTAGGCCTCTTACTTGAAAACATTGGTACAATAGTGATTGGGCTCTTTGTTTTGCTTTTGGCGGCCTTTGCAGCAAGAAGTGTGTACCGGAACAAAAAGAAGGGCGGATGCCTCGGCGGTTGCGCAGGTTGCAAGAGCGCCTCTTGTTGTGAGTCTAAAAAGTGATTTTGGGTCCCCTTGGACGAAACGAATCGTCCAAGGGGATTTTTGCATATTGATTGCAGCTTGTGAATCTTAAAAATCTCTTTCCAAAAGCCGGGAAAAAGGGTATACTAAAGAAATTAAGCTAGGAAATCCCAAAGTAAAATGATGCAAAATAGATTGGAGGCGCTTTATGAAGCTAAGTTTTTTTGGTGCGGCAAAAACTGTGACAGGTAGTTGCCATTGTGTTGAGGTAAATGGGAAAAAAATTCTCATCGATTGTGGTCTGCACCAGGGACGAGATGACCAAGATAACAGTGTTCTGGATTTTGCACCCAATTATATAGATTACCTCATTGTCACCCATGCACACATTGACCATTCAGGACGGATTCCACTTCTGGTTAAGCAAGGCTTTCAGGGACAGATTTTTACGACTCGTATGACCGGTGAGCTGCTGTCCATTATGCTGCGTGACTCGGCTCACATCCAGGAAAGTGATGCACAGTGGAAAAATCAAAAGGGAAAGCGTGCAGGACACGAACCTGTGGAACCGCTCTATACCATAGAAGATGCAGAACGGGCAGTAAAACAAGTCGTTGGCTTTGAATATGGACAAGTCATCGAGATCTTTGACGGAGCAAAGCTCCGCTTTATCGATGCGGGACACCTGCTGGGTTCTGCATCTGTGGAACTGTGGCTGAAGGAAGGGGATGTGGAGCGGAAGATTGTCTTCTCCGGTGATATCGGCAATGTCAATCAGCCGATCATTCGCGACCCATCCTTTATCACCGAGGCAGATTATGTTGTTATGGAGAGCACCTACGGTGACCGAAATCACGAGCCGTCTTCAGGGAGCCGTGTGCCGGCCAAGGAATATACAGAGCAATTGGCTCAAATTATTGACGAAACCTTTGACCAAGGCGGCAATGTCGTGATTCCTTCTTTTGCTGTTGGCCGTACACAGGAATTACTGTATGCCGTGCGTGAAATGAAAGAAAAGGGCATGGTAAAAAAGCACCCAAATTTCACCGTTTGCGTGGATTCGCCGCTTGCAAGTGAGGCAACGAAGATTTTTACCGGAGATCTGCGGGGCTATTTGGATGAGGAGGCACTGAAATTGGTGAGTGCCGGAGAAGCCCTCTTTACCTTCCCCGGTTTTACGATGACGGCCAGCAGCGAGGAATCCAAGCTGCTCAATATGGATCCCACGCCCAAGGTGATCATTTCAGCGTCTGGTATGTGTGATGCGGGACGAATCCGTCATCATCTCAAGCATAACCTGTGGCGCAGCGAAAGCTCTATTGTGTTTGTTGGGTATCAGGCAGAAGGAACGCTAGGTCGGCAGCTGATTGAAGGAAAGGAGAGCGTGAAGCTCTTTGGGGAACAGATCGCTGTCAATGCAAAGATCTATAATTTTAGAGCCTTTTCCTCCCATGCCGATCGAGATCATCTGATCGATTGGATTGAAAAGTTTAGTCCCAAACCAATGCAGGTATTTGTGGTACACGGAGAAGCTAGCGTTACAGAAATCTTCTCAGAAACACTGCGGCAACGTGGTTTTTCTGCCCATGCTCCCATGTATGAAGAGATCTATGACCTCGCAGAAAATCGCATGCTCTCAGCCGGTGTGCAGCTGGAACCCAAGAAGCCCAAAACAGGCGAACATGTATCTGCATCCTATTGGGAGTTGGAGTCTGCCACCATGGATCTCCTGGCCCTCATTCACGGACGCAAGGGGGGCGCAAACAAGGACTTGCGGAAGATGACGAATCAGGTCAAATCCTTGATGGAGAAATGGTCGGATTCCATAACCAAATGATCCATACTCTATAAAACGAACCATAGAAAAAGAAATCGATCGGCTCCATATCGCAATAAGGGGGATAAAGGAATGAAGAATCCGCATAGAGGGATTCTGGGCAAACTGGTGGCCTTATGTTTGGCATTGACCGTTTGTTTGGCTCCTGTGGCAAATGCTTTGACAGCAGATCAGCTCAAAACATTGCTACAAGACTATTACTTGGACGGTGTCAGTGATGCCGTACTAAAAGAGGACACCATCGAGGGAATTCTGAAGGCACTCAATGACCCCTATACAAGCTATATGACAGCCACCCAATATCAGGCCTTTTTGAACAGTATGACCGATCAAGAGATTGCAGGCATTGGAATCAGTGCGCTTGCCAAAGAGAATGGCCTTCTCATTCAAGGAGTCTTTGATAACTCACCTGCCAAAAGCTTGGGACTAAAGGCCGGGGACCTCATTACCGAAGTGGATGGAAAATCTGCTGCAGGTCAGTCTGCCGATGCCGTGACGGAATGGATCCGGGGGAAAGCTGGAACAGAAGTGACCATCAAGGTATTGCATGAGGATGGTCGTACCGTAGAATACAAAGCAGTACGCCAGCAGATCGTGATTCCCTCTGTTACGTCGGAACTGATTGATGGGCGTGTGGGCTATCTCAATTGCAGAACCTTTGGTCCACAGACTTTGTCACATATTTTGGAAGCCCTTAAGCAAAACCAAGAGGCAAAGGTTTGGATGGTCGATCTCCGCTCAAATCTGGGAGGAGATGTCGCGGTCACGAGCCAAACCTTGGGGAGCTTTTTGGGAAAGGGGAACGTTGCCTATCTCAGGGATGGTAAGGATCAGTATGTGGTTTATCAATCCGTACAAGAAGCCCAAACCACGAAGCCAACGATTATCCTAACCAGCAGCTATACCGCCAGTGCAGCAGAAATATTTTCTGGAGTTATGCGCGATCGGCAGCAGGGTCTGGTAATTGGAGAAAAAACCTATGGCAAAGGGGTAGCGCAGGTTCTGTTGGATGAAACATACTATCCTGAGTTCTTTACGGAAGGAGATGCCGTGAAAATTACGGCCTTCCGCTACTTTACCCCCAGCGGAAGCACGGCAGATCATGTGGGGATCATTCCACACCTGATGGTAGATGCGATGAACGCGAGTGAAATTGCACTACTGCTTTCCGAGGATGAGCCAAGCACGACCAACAAGAGTAACTTTCTTCGCCTCCAAATCGGAAACATGAACTGGTATTTGAATTTGGAGAAGGCTTCTAAAGCAGAGAATCGGGAGTACTTTACTCGCCTTTTGGAGGCCATACCGCCCAATACCACCATTGAGCGCGGGACAACCTTCGGTGGCTTTGAAGAGGTAACGGTTCCAGATCTAGTCCGTACCTATGGGCTGAATGGCTATAAGGCTCGAAGCTTTACCGATGTACAAGGTTCTGCCTACAAAGAAAAGATCAATACCCTAGCGA
>JAQSXW010000040.1 GCA_029256465.1 Evtepia sp. | reverse complement strand
TCCCCCACAGCCAAAAACTTGGAATCCTATTTTGAGCGTTTGGGCCGCACACTGACTGAAAACAACTATCAGCAAGCCTGGCTACCAGAAGGCTGCCAGATTCTTGAAAACGACAGAGGCACTGCACCTGGCTGTGCCTTTTCTGCCGATGGCTGTCTGGTGATTATGCTGCCCGGCCCCCCCACCGAATGTCAGGCCATGTTTTTAAAGCAGGTTGTCCCTCTTCTAACCTCCTTATCCGATGGAATGATCGTCTCCCGTACCCTTCGGGTATACGGGATTGGAGAATCTGCTGCCGAAGCCCTACTTCGGGATCAAATGAATGCCCTCACCAATCCCACGCTAGCTCCCTACGCAAAAGGTGGAGAGGTGGAACTGCGCATTACTGCCAAGTCGGATACCGAGGAGGAAGCACGCCAATTGATTGCTCCCGTTGAGGAAGAAGTACGGGAGATATTAGGGGATAAAATTTACGGGGCAGATGTGGACTCTTTGGAGGCCGTCTGTCTGGAACTCCTGAAGGACGCCTCATTGACCGTTGGTACAGCAGAATCCTGCTCCGGTGGTCTGATTGCCAAGCGGCTCACTGACCTGCCCGGTGCTTCTCAAGTGTTTTTGGGCGGCATTGTCAGCTATACCAATCCAGTTAAGGCCAGACTTTTAAACGTCCCGGAAAGCATGCTGGAAACCGAGGGCGCGGTTTCCGCTGCGGTGGCCGAAGCGATGGCAAAAGGAGCGAGATCTTCCCTCGGCTGTGATCTAGCCGTCTCTACCACCGGTGTAGCCGGTCCTGGTCCCGATGAGCGGGGTAATCCAGCGGGCCTTGTTTTTGTGGCACTGGATTCCCCCAAAGGCTGCTTAGTCAGAGAACTGAAAGTCGGCTTTATGACAAGAGAACAGGTGCGCATGGCAGCAACCCAGTTCGCTTTGGATCTCATCCGCCGTTACCTGACCGGTCTACTCCCGCTTTGAACCTAAAAAAGCCGCCTCGAAAGGGATGATTCCCTCCGAGGCGGCTACTTACATGGGTTAGCTACAGCGCACAATACAGGTGAGTGTTTGATCCCCCACTGTGGCGGTAATCGTCGTTTGTCCTTTTGCTACATATTTGACAACTCCAGACTCGGAGACGGTTGCCACCTTTGTATCCTTGCTGTTCCAAACTGGAGTTTCCTCCGTACCGATGACCTGCATGGTAAAGGACTTTCCTTTTTCCAAGGTGAAATCGGTTCGATTGAGAGAGAGATTGGTATTTTTTGCACTGTTGTCCCAGATGCATTGAACATCACATTGCGCCTTCACTCCATCTTCTCTGATCGCTGTGACGATGGCGGTTCCCGGTGCAAGCGCCGTGAGCTTTCCGTCCTGATCAACCGATACAACCTTCGTGTCACTACTACTCCAAGTCAAAGAACCCGGCTTATCCTCAGATTCAAAGACTGCTTGCAGCTGCTTGGTTTCTCCCTGCGCCGTTAAGGTGGCTTTCACATCAAGAAGTCTAAATCCCGTCTTATCCTCTTCGGTTCCCGTGTTGGTGCTTGCCGGTTCACTTTGCCCATTATCCGAAGTTTGTGAGCTTGGTTCGCTCTTGCCAAAATGACTTTGCACGATGGGCACAACTTTTGTGATAATTATGTAAGCTGCAGTAACCACGATGGCCAAGGATACCAAAAAGAGGACTAGCCGAACAAATATGCCACTACCACTCTGTTTTTTGAGTCGTTTACCACCTTTTTCACTTTGAACAGGTTCGCGGAAAGTCTCGGCGTCATCCATCTGCATACTATTCGTGTCATACTCTGCTGTCTCCGTTACTGGAGGCCGTTCCACTCTCTTGGGCGAAGGACCTCCACAGAATGGACACCGCTTATAGGTCACAGAATACATCTCGCCACAGTTTGCACATGGGATGGTTCGGCTGAATCGTTGGGTTTTATCCATAGTATCCATGCCACGTCCTCCTTTGCTGTTTGCAAGCTATATTATAAGTTCTTTCATATAACTTTCAATCTTTTTTTGACATAGTATCATATTTTTAGAGATATCGTCAACTACTCCTACTCCGAAAAGAGAAAAAAGCCCGGCTTGACTGAGTGAAAATTATCTCCTACAATGGAAGGAAATCTCAAACCACATCAAATATCCATGACACTGGAAGGCAAAAAAGCTCAGCTTCCTTGTGCAAGTTATCCTGCCTACCTTTATGCCGCTTGTTTGTGGAAAGCAAAAAATTTCAGGCAGAAAAACGTCACGGGCGTTCCTACAATGGCTGCTAGAAAATAGGCTAGCAGGTACGGCCAATGGAGCAGATTGTGAAAAAACAGTACGGTCAGCGTCTGCACAAGGAAGTTCGGAACATAGCTCAGAACATATTTTCCTAGGCGGTAGGCAGTCATAGCAGTTCGAAAGGTAATCTTTGAATTCAGCGCAAAGGAGAACAGCAGACTCATGACATAGCCTACAGCAAATGCAAGGTTGGGTGAGAATATGAGCGACCAGGATGCTTCCAAAATCCACGCCGCCGCCATATTAAGCCAACCTACGCACCAGAACCGAAAAAACTCGGGAGAAATGAAGTGACTGAGCCAGTTTCTCCAGTAGCCCTCTCGGGCCACAATATCATCCCAATCTGCCACACGGCTACCTCTTACAATCCGCCGCTCTTCTGCTTCCCGCGCTACGGGATGATCAGATATGCGGGTTGACCAATATACCTCGATTTTTTCCTTGGGAAATTGTTGTCGGAAACGTCGCAGTTTTTCCGTTGCACAGCAACCAAGCCAATGACAGGCTCCGGTTTGGGAATCAACTGCAGAACCAACAAACCCTATCCCCAACGTCCGAGAGATCGGTTTGAGTAGACATTCCGGTGAAGAAGAAATTATCAGATCCCCCTCCCGGCGAACGGCAAGATATGCGCTATTCAGCTTGCGTAGGCGCCGTGCATCCCAAAACCGAGATGCAAGATGATCCACATCCGGAACAAATTGAAAATAGGCATAGAATTCCTGCCAAAAGGCAGCCTGCGTCCGAGCACCAAACCAGCAGCAGAGTAGTACCCAGATCTGTCTGGGCAAGCAGGTTAGAATTCTAGGATGCCGTCTGAGGCAAAACCAATAAAACTCCCAAGTACTGTTGCCTCTGTAAACAGCTCCATCAAAGTCATATACCTTCATTCAGTTCCGCTCCTTTCCCACCGGATTAGCCAATCAAATTTAACCATACTTCTTTTTGTTTTGCAACAGGCTTTCCTCATTCTATACCATATGGATTATCGACAGAGAATCGGGAAAAATACGACTACATTCTTGATACAAGTGATAGGAGGACTTGCAATGGAACAAACGCTCTCACAAGTAACGCCTTTCCTGCGCCGTTGTGGCATGGCTCCGGAAGATGTGGACTTTGCCACTATGACAAATCTGTTTCTTGGCCAAATGCGGATTGGACTCTATGGAGGCGCCTCCTCCATTCCGATGCGCCCTACTGATCTGAGCCCTTCTGGATCCTGGCCCCTCATGGAACCCGTTGCCGTTGTGGAAATTAGTGAGCGGGACATCCGTACTGCCCTGGTCACATTTACTGATAGGAGCCCTATCATCCGGCTTGGCGACAGTTTTCCTATGTCGGACGCAGAACGGCCATCGCCTTTTGAGGATCTAATCTATGCAATTGCCACACTCCTAGAGCCGCTGATCCAAGAAAGCCACGCTATTGCCCTTTGCCTTCCTTTCCCCTTGGAGAAAACGGCAGGAGGAGATTTCACCATCCTTCCATCCTCTTTAAGCATAGGAATTGTGGATTGGGAAGGAAAAGGCATCTGTGCATCCCTTCGAGAGGAGCTCACCTCCCGTGGGCTCAGTATTAAGCCTATTTTGCCCATCCACACAGTGAGTGCTCTTTTGCTGGGTGGGATGGCAACACAAAACAAAGAAAACCGGTACCTAAGTCTTACTTGGGGTCATCGTGTTGATAGTGGCCTTTCTGCCCCCAAAAGTGCCATTCTAAAGCTAAAAAGTGGAGAAACTAAGCTGATGCTCTTGCAGTGTGGCTCTGGTGGTCTAACCGGAGTCCCCTTTGGTGTGATTGACCTTGTCATGGATCGGGATTCCCAATTCCCCGGCAAAGACCTACTCGATAAAATGGTCTCCACTGAAAATCTTGGAGAGCTCTATCGCTTCACGATGATCAAAGCGGTAGAGGCGGATCTCTTGACCTTTATGTGCGGGCGAGATTTCCTCTCTCTGCGCAAATTAAGTCTGTCTTCTCTGTCTCAGTTCCTAGCTGAGCCAGAAGGGGACAACCTGCTGGCCAACTTCTGTCGTCATGACGAAACAGACAAGGCCGTTTCCCTCTCCATTGCTCGCGCAGTGCTCCAGCGTGCTGCTCGCCTCGTCTGCGCCAATTTGGCTGCCACTCTGATCCTGACAGGAGCAGGACGGACAAAGGATGCTCCTGCCTTAGTTTCCGTTTCCGGTTCGGCATTTTCACATCCTTTCCTCGGCAATCTCTTTGCGGAATGCGTAACCGCTTTTATTGAAGGAGAATTGAATCTACACTGTAAACTACACCATGACCCGGATTCCGTCCTCATCGGTGGTGCGGTAGCTGTTCTTCTCAATGCTTAATTGACCATCCCTTTCTAGCAAAATTCTCCGTCGCAGAATGCTCATTCTGCGGCGGTTTTGTTTTATAAAAAATCCCTCAAAACATTTTTGTTTTCTATAAAGAATGTAAGAAATGATACTTTTTTTCAGAATTTCCAGATTTATGTTTGACACGAAGGCACAAAATGTGTTACAATTTGGTTACACAAATTTGCAGAGCGGTAACGCTCTTCAATCAATTTTATGATGAGAAAGGATGCAGGGTTAATGAACGAAGAACAAATCCCTCTGACTTATAAAGGGCGCCCTTTACGCCGCAAGGACAATCTTATCTATTACGGAAGCATGTCCGATCCCTATATTGTGTTACTTCAGATTCTGGATAGCAAACCGTTAAAGGACATGAATGTGGCAACTCGTGTCAGTGTACAGCTTCAGCTGACAGACAGCAATGTAAAAAGCCGCGACCTTGTGGTGAAGCGCAGCGAAAAGGACAGCCTGTATGCCGCTCTTGACATTGCCTCCGTCTGGCTAGAGCGCAACTTGTCTGCTCGCTAAGGTAGAGATCACACAGTCCCATTAGAAACAGAAGATGTGAAATCCCATGGAGGATAGAAATTATGAACATAGTAAAAAGAACCGTCCAATTTCCGCTTCATGTAGCGCTCTTATGTGCAGTTCTTTTGACCATGGCAATGGCAAGTGGCAATCAGAGTGTAGTGAAGGCAGAAGCCATGCGCCTTAGGGCGGAACCCAATCTTGCTTCTCCAATCTTGGCGCTGGTGACTGAAGAGACGACTAACGCTGGGCTCTCTGAGAATGCAACTGGATGGGAAGCCATTCTCTTCCGCAATCAGCAGGATTTTATGAGTAGCTATCAGAACGATACAAATGCCTCAGCAAATCCGCTCCTTGCCTATGTCAATACGAGCGGATCCGTTTTGAATATCCGCTCAGGCCCTGGGACAGCTTACTCTATCGTAGATCAAGTACCCAGCGGTACAGTGCTTCCCGTGATTTCCAGTGGAGATGGCTGGCATAAGGTTGAGTATAAGAGTTCCACTGCTTACGTCAGCGAGGAATATGCTCGACTGATGACCTTAAAGGAATATGAGACTTACAAGGGTAGTTCGGATGCTCTGGGAAACCAGATTGTCCAATGTGCACAGAATTATATTGGCTGTAAATATGTATTTGGCGCCAATGGCCCTACTTCTTTTGACTGCTCAGGCTTTGTGAAATACATATACTCCCAGTATGGATATTCCTTAAACCGAACTGCAACCGATCAGCTGGAAAACGGGGTTGCTGTGGAGAAGGATGCTCTGCAGCCCGGTGATCTGGTCTTTTTCCGTAGCAGTGGAACCGAGAAGCCGGTTTCCCATGTAGGCATGTATATTGGTGATGGAAACTTTATTCATGCGTCTACCAACGAGTACCAAGTTCGTATTGACAACCTGGACTCTGGCTACTATGCCAACATCTATGTATATGCTCGTCATGTCCTCTAACTTAGCCAAAAGCGGCAGTGTGGAATCCCCACACTGCCGCTTTTTTATTTTTTAAAGTTGAATGCGTATCGCCTTCACCCCCTGTGGGGTATCCTTTAATTCAATTCCCATGGAATAAAGCTCGTCGCGAATTCGATCTGCCTCAGCAAAGTTCTTTGCCTTACGTGCTGCCTGACGTGCTTCAATCAGAGCCTCCACCTGGCTATCTAAGGTTTCTTCCTGCTTTCGGTTATACAGAAGGCCCAAAACATCTGTAAACTCCAGCACCATGTCCAAAGAGGCCTTTGCCACTCCTGCAGTTGGATTCCCCTCCACTGCGGTATTGATTGCCCGCACCAGCTCAAAGAGTACACCGATCGCGTCGGCTGTATTGAGATCGTCATCCATGGCTTCATGAAAACGACGGCGGTATTCTGGGAATGTGCCGACAAAGTCAGCTTCCTGGACGGTTAGCTCCCCTTCTTTACCGTTTTTTTGAATAAATTCCAAATTGGATACGGCGGTGTAAAGACGCTCTAGCGCACTCTGTGCCTGGGTCAGTGATTCCTTAGAGTAATTGAGGGGACTTCTGTAATGCGCAGAAAGCATAAAAAAGCGAATGGGTTCATAGCCATATGCGTTTGCGGCTTCGCGCACCGTAAAGAAATTGCCCTCGGACTTAGACATTTTCCTATTATCAATGTTTAAAAAACCATTGTGCAACCAGTAGTTTACAAATTTACAGCCATTGGCTGCCTCTGACTGCGCAATTTCATTTTCATGGTGGGGGAATTGCAGGTCCTGTCCGCCACAGTGGAGATCAATGGTCTTTCCCAAATAACGGTTGGACATCGCTGAGCATTCAATGTGCCAGCCTGGACGACCACGTCCCCAAGGTGCTTCCCAATAAGGTTCGCCGGGCTTTGCATTTTTCCATAGGGCAAAGTCCATTGGGTCTTCTTTGACTTCGTTCACGTCAATTCTTGCCCCTGCTTGAAGATCTTCCAGAGG
>JAQSXW010000039.1 GCA_029256465.1 Evtepia sp. | reverse complement strand
ATCTTCGTTCAGATCTTCCCGCTCAATGATAATAACACCTTTCCGATCGAATGACCAAGATACACAACCAGTCGCGCCCAAATTTCCGCCAAATTTATCAAAAAAATGCCGTACTTCCGGGGCAGTGCGGTTTCGGTTATCCGTCAATGCCTCAACAATAACTGCCACGCCGTTCGGGCCATATCCCTCATACACAACGCTTTCGAAGCTATCTGCATTTCCAGAACCCAACGCTTTCTCAATGGTGCGCTTAATGTTATCGTTTGGCATGTTGACCGCCTTAGCTTTTGCAATCACGGTCGCTAAACGTGAGTTATTGTTTGGGTCACCGCTGCCACCGGTCTTCACTGCCACAATCATTTCTCGGGCAACTTTTGTAAACATTTGAGAGCGTTTCGCATCCGCTGCACCCTTAGATTTTTGAATATTATGCCATTTGGAATGTCCAGACATCGCAAGCTCGTTCCCTTCTTAGAAAATAACAATCATATTTTATTATTCTAGCATAGTGCAACACATTTTGACAAGAGTCCCAATCAAATTTTACCCATTCGATTACAGTAAGCATTAACGGTAAACAAACACTTCCCCCTGACATTCAGATACTTCGATAGAAAGCGTAGGAAACGCCTCCCTCAGCCATCGAGCCAATACAGGACAAATCACCGTCTCTGTTGCATAATGCCCTGCATCCAAGAGGTTAATCCCCAAAGCCCTGGCCTCAAGAAAAGTATCGTGCTTTACATCCGCGGTTATAAACGTGTCGCATCCATGCCTGTGCACATCAGTGATCATACTACCACAAGAGCCACCGCCAACCGCAATACGGAAAGCAGAGCGTCCGGAATCCAGCACACGAATACCATCTAAGTCTAATGCTTCTTTCACTTCCAACACAAAAACGTCCAAAGGAACCGGACCTTCTAAGCGATCTCCTACTCTCCCTATCCCGTAAGGAGCACCGCTTTTATCCACTCCATCTTCATGCAAAGGATTCGGATTCTTAAGCTTCAGGCGGCGGGCTAGTTCACTATTCACACCACCTTCTACCGCATCCAAATTGGTATGTGCGCAGATGGCTGCAATTCCGTTTTCAATCAGTGAAAGGAGCTTCTTCCCAGTCTGGTCTTGATCCGTCACAGAAGCAATCGTGCCCCAAATCACCGGATGATGGGTTACAATCAGATCCACGTTTTTCTCGATTGCCTCCGCAATCACTTCTGTCGTAACATCAAGCGCAATCAAGACCCTAGAGACTTCCGCTTGCTGCTTACCCACCAGAAACCCTGCATTGTCAAAGTTTAACTGCAAACCAAAAGGAGCCATTTGATCTAAATAACGATAAACCTCTCCTACCGTTGCCAAGAAAGCCACTCCTCTCTCATTTGATGTAATTCTTTTAGCGTATGATTTAGCTCATCCACTTGTACTTTTGGCGGCTTCGACACAGCATTCTTTATTCCATTCAGTGCCCTATTGCGTCGTCGAATCACATCACATATGTATTCGGTTCTATGATTCTCTGGAGAATCTTTACTTTGTCTACCAACCCAGCGTTCCCCCAAAGAAAGTGGCTCCATAGATCCGGCGCGCACCTTCAATATGACGTAGTATTTGGATTGTTCTAATGCAATTTTTTCTTCCTCAATCCGAAACGTATTCTCTTGAAGCCATTGGCGCAACTCCGGTATCGAACTCATAGGCTGGAGCAAGAATAATAGGTCCGGATCATTGCTCCAAGTCACCCCACTCAAGGTATGGGCAATGGTATCACCGCCCATACCCGCAATGACAATGGTATCCAACTCGCTTCTCTCCATACCAAGCAAGCCATCACAGCAGCGAAACGAAATCTTATCAGATGGGGTCTGCCATTGGCGTGCCACCGCTATACCGCGGCTTAAAGGACCTTCCCGCAAATCAGATGCAATGGCAGAGGAAATCCTTTCCTGCATCAAGAGCCAGACCGGAAGATAGGCATGGTCCGTTCCTATGTCCGCTAGCCTTGCACCAAAAGGAACCTGTTCTGCGATGGTTCTTAACCGTGGCGATAGTTCAAACACGCTCAAGTTCACCCTTCCATAAAAAACGAGGAGCGGGGAATTCTCCGCTCCTCGCCTCTTTTGTTTTCTTACTTCTTGTTTGTCGCAATTACTTGGTTTAGTTGCTCCAAGAGTTCATTTGTATCAACACCGTGTACCATACAGGCCTGCTCTACTGTCTCATTTCGAGACGCAGGGCAACCCAAACAGTGCATCCCAATGTTTAGGAAAGCAGGCGCCGTTTCCGGTGCGATATCTAGAATGTCACCTACAATGGTTTCTTTTGTAATCGTTGCCATAATAACACCTCCAATATTCATTATGTCCATCAGATATTCTTTTATTTTGCGAAAAAGGGAACCGTCCATCAAGGCACAGTCCCCTTTCTTCATTGCAACAAATGCTTTGAACTCTGAATGACGCTTAGGAAAAATTAGGCTTCTTCCTGTGCAGCCTCTTCTACTCCATCAGCTTCTTGATTGGCTTCATTTAATAGGGCCCGGATAGAGAGGGAAACTTTCTTATTCTCAAAATCAATCTCTGTGATCTTGACGTCAACTGTCTGGCCTTCCTTCAGCTCGTCTCCCGGCTTCTCTACTCGATGATCAGCGATCTGAGAAATATGAATCAGACCATCCACACCAGGCACGATCTCAGCAAAGGCACCAAAAGCCATCAGCTTTACCACACGGACGTTAGCAACGGAGCCAACTTCATAAGTGCTGGTAAACTTTGCCCAAGGATCTTCGCCGTGATCCTTCATACCAAGAGAGATCTTTTTCTTCTCTGGATCAAAGGAAAGTACATGAACCTCCACTTTGTCGCCAACGCTGATGATGTCGGCAGGGGACTTAATACGGCTCCAAGAAAGCTCGGAAACGTGAACCATGCCGTCTACTCCGCCGATATCAACAAATGCCCCATAAGAAGTCAGAGATTTTACGGTGCCGCTGTACTTCTTGCCCGCTTCAATGTTATTCCAAATCTCTGCGGCCTTGGCGGTGCGCTCCTCATTGTTTACAGCACGGATAGAACCAACCACTCGACGGCGGGAACGATTTACTTCTGTGATGCGCAGACGAACCTTTTGCTTTAAAAGTTCGGACATCTCAGCCCCTCTGGGTAAACCAGTCTGAGAAGCGGGAACAAAGACGCGAATTCCCTTCACAGATACTACGATGCCACCTTTATTTTCCTCTGTGACAATACCTTCCACGTTAGCCTGATCTTCCTGAGCCTTTTCGATATTGTCCCAGTTTTTCACACTGTCAAGACGCTTTTTCGAAAGGGTAACAACACCTTCTAGATCATTTACGCGCATCACATAGGTTTCAATTTCGTCGCCGACATGAAGCAGATCTTCTAATTTCACTTCCAGGTCGTCAGTCAGTTCGGAAACTGGGATGTAACCGGCATGCTTCGTGCCAAGATCTACATGAATTTCGGTTGGTGTAATTCGCGTAATAATCCCTGTAACCTTGTCCCCCGTATTTAAAGTTTTGATCGATTTCTCAAGCATTTCTGCAAATGATTCCTCGATCTCCATGATTTCATCGCTCATTTTATCAAAGACCTCCTTTATTATCCACCCGGGTGTTGATGCACCCGCAGTAATCCCAACAGAAGCTGCCCTGCTAAATGCTGTCAGGTCAAGCTCCTCGGCCCTGCTGATGTGTACCACCAGTGGGCAGTGTGCCCGGCATAGCTCAGCAAGACGGTTGGTGTTGGAGCTCTTATGGTCTCCGATAATAAGCATTGCGTCGCATTGCTCCGCCAAACTTAGTGCCTCTGATTGCCGCTTACACGTAGCTCTGCATATTGTATCAAAGATTTCGTAGTTTGTACACTCTTTTTTTAGTTTTTCTCGACACGGATTCCAAATCATTTCGGACAATGTGGTCTGTGAAACCATGGTAATTGGCAGCTCGAAAATGGCCGAGTTCTCTGTTAGCCATTGCCCCATTTCCTCCACACTCTCAAATATTTCCTTGTCCTCACACCAGCCCGCAATTGCCATGACCTCAGGGTGTGTAGGAATTCCAATGATAAAAACCTTGCGGCCTCTGGCACTAGCATCTGCAACGATGTTATGGATCTTCGAAACATTTGGACAGGTAGCATCAATTACAGGACACCCTTTTTTCTGCAGCACTTCCTGCACAGCTTTGCTCTCGCCATGGGAACGAATAATGACCTGCGTGTCCGGTGGAATTTCTTCCATTTGCTGCACACATTGAACCCCTTGTTTCTCCAACCGCTCAATCATAGCATCATTGTGGATCACAGGCCCTAGCATCACACTTGATTTATTTTCTTTTGCCGCCTCTTCTGCTAACCTGACTGCCCGTTTGACCCCAAAGCAGAAGCCTGCACTTTTGGCTAACATGCACTTCACTGCGCCCTCTCCTCCAGCTTTGCAATCCGTTCCATCATGTTTTGGGTCACAGTCCGGTAGTCCTCTAAGGTTGGCTTTCTATCTTCTAAAAATGGAGTATAGGCTTCTCCGATCACCACAGGAGTTTTGCGGAACCAGAGTTTCTTCGCTGGAATATACACTGGGAGAATCGGTACACCTGCTCTGATTGCCATCATAGCTGCACCTGTTTTTCCCTCTCCAATCTCTTCTGAACGAGTTCCTTCAGGAAATATCAGCAGCTTTTTCTGGCTTTTCAATGCTTTTAGTGCTGCCTTCACAGCTCCAATATCGGCATTCCCTCTTTTTACCCAAATCATCAGTTCGGTCTTGCTCAGAATTGGGCCAACCAAAGGCCAGTGTTTTATCTCTTCCTTCGCCATAATCCGTAGAGGCATTTTTCGCCTCAAGGCGTAAACGAGAAACAAAGGATCCGAATTCCTTGTATGATTGGCACAGATCAGAACACCACCTTCCGGTATATTCTCACGACCAATCACTCGTCCTGGATGAACAAAATTGAAAAAGGGCCATACAAGGGCATACAGAAAGCTATAAAGACGGTTCATAAGTCGAACTTCTCCTTCACAATTGCGTACAGTGCCAAAAAGCTTTCCTCTAAGTCCAGATCTGAAGTATCCAGTAAAACCGCATCCTCCGCCTGTCTAAGTGGAGCAACTGAACGGTTCATATCCGCCTCGTCACGCCGAATTAATTCCTCTAGTATCTGCTCAAATGGCAAATTGCTCCCTTTTTGAAGTAGCTCCTGATAACGTCGCTTCGCTCTTTTTTCTGCCGAAGCAGTGAGAAAGATTTTTAGATCAGCCTTTGGCAGAACGATTGTTCCAATATCCCGTCCGTCCATCACTACGTTATGTTCTTTTGCCAGTGTGCGCTGCATGTCAATCAGGAAGCTCCGCACTTCTGGGATGGCAGAGACCTGAGAAGCATATTGAGAAACCCGATTATGACGGATCTCCTCCGTCACATCTTCCCCTTGCAGATACATATGTTGCAAGCCATCCTCTGCATAAGCAATACGCATCTGAATTTTATCTAATAATGGAATGACCTCATTAGAGTCAACACAGTTCTTACGATTTTTCTCCACAAATAAGCCAACCGTACGGTAGATCGCCCCAGTATCTACATAGAGAAAGTCAATTTCCTGTGCCAGACGGCGTGCCAATGTGCTTTTCCCCGCACCAGCAGGACCGTCAATGGCTATGCTCAGAAATGGCATTCCCGTTCCCCCTTTTGCAGTAGTCACCAGCACTTTCACCTGCCACCCGTCCGGTACACCAGGCAATCTGCAGATTAAATCCCCCAGTATAGGCATCGACATCAATCAGTTCACCGGCAAAAAAAAGACCACTTACTTTTTTGGACATCATGGTCCCTGGGTTAATCTCACCTGTCTTTACGCCACCTGCGGTAATGATCGCTTCATCGATGGAACGCGGCTCTAAAATTTCGATGCGGAACCGCTTTAAACTCTCCACCAACTGCCTGCGCTGCTGTTTGCTGACCAAATGGACCTTCGTCTCTCCTGGAATCCCAGTCAAATCCAAAATTACTGGAATCATCAGACGAGGTAAAAGTCCTTCCAGTATGTTTTGAAAATTTCGGTTTGGCTGCGCGGAAAAGTCCCGAAGAATCCGTTCTTCCAGTTTATGCTCATCCAAGGCAGGTTTCAGGTCTATGATTGCAACATAATGGTCGGAGTCAAAGTCCTGCATATGAGCACTAGCACTGAGCACCAAAGGGCCTGATAAACCATAGTGGGTAAAAAGTAATTCACCCTGCTCCTGGAAAACTACTTTCTTTTTCATGTTTTTGACTGTCAACGTTACGTTGCGCAGAGACAAGCCCTGCATGCGGCTACAAAGCGTCCCATCTTCCACCAAAGGAACTAAGGATGCCTTGAGCGGCAGTACCGTGTGTCCCAATTCTGCCGCCATCAGATGCCCCTCACCAGTGGAACCTGTAAGCGGATAAGAAAGTCCTCCCGTGGCTAATATCGCAGCTCTACACCCGATAATCCCTTTTTCTGTCTTCACGCCAGAAACGGCGCCCTCTTTTACGATCAACCGCTCCGCGCGAGCCTTAATAATGTTCACGCGTCTCCGGCGCAAAGCAAAAAAAAGAGCGTCTATAATATCAGCCGCTTTATCTGACTTTGGGAAAACGCGTCCGCCGCGTTCTGTTTTCAGTGGGACACCCAAAGTTTCAAAGTATTCCTTTACTGCAGCAGGTGGGAATCGATTGACTGCGCTATACAGGAAACGGCTATTGTTGGGTATATTTTGAAGCACAGCTTCCGGATTGCAGTCATTCGTTAGGTTACATCTACCCTTACCCGTAATATACAGCTTTCTTCCCAGCTTCTCATTGGGTTCTATGAGAGTCACCTCTGCTCCTTTTTCCCGAGCAGCCAACGCTGCCATCATTCCAGCCGCACCGCCACCAATGACCACAATATCCGTATGCTCCACTATAGCTCATCCTCCGGATTGACAAAGACAGCGTCTTCTGTCCATATCTTTTCTAAGTTTTCCAAGGTCTTCGCAACCTCTTCTGCCCGCTGACGGGCGACCGATACCAGTAATGCATTAATCATACTGAGTGGTGCCACTAAAGAATCAACAAAAGAAGCCATATCGCTTTGTGCCAAAAGCAAATGATGTGCAGTCTTTGCAACAGAAGATTC
Source organism: Evtepia sp. (assembly GCA_029256465.1). Lineage (GTDB taxonomy): Bacteria > Bacillota > Clostridia > Oscillospirales > Oscillospiraceae > Evtepia. The sequence continues at coordinate 82 of JAQSXW010000039.1, read as the reverse complement.
CTCACTGTCGGTGATGGCAATGACCGTCGCCCCCTGATTGCGGGCAAAACGCAGTGCCTTTACCGTGCGCTGTGAATAGCGA
>JAQSXW010000038.1 GCA_029256465.1 Evtepia sp. | reverse complement strand
TTTTTCTATGTCAACAAAATCGCCCCTTAAAACAGCTTTCACTTTTCTATTATTTACAATCTATTCACAAAGAACTGCAAGCAGCTGAAAACTCTTCGATCATAAGAATCCTATGTCCTCTCCTTGAATTTCTAGCACAGTTAGGGTATAATAACATGATTCATTTATTTATCTGTAACCAGAATAGGAGCCATCCAACATGAACACCAACCCCCGCATTGATTATCACAAAACGCATCCCTTATCTATCTTTTTTTCTTTTTATCAGCCACATATCCATTTATTTCTGCTGGATATGTCATGCGCATTTTTGATCTGTCTGATTGACCTTTCCTTTCCTTACCTCTCAAGAATGGCCATGAACCAGCTTCTTCCACACTCCCTATACCGATCCTTTTTTGTTCTCCTTATCATTTTTGTCGCTGCTTACATTGGAAAAGGTCTTCTCTATTATGTTGTCTCCTACTGGGGGCATTTGTTTGGCGTACGCGTAGAGGCAGATATGCGGAGAAGCCTATTCAAACACCTGGAATCCCTTAGCTTCAGTTTTTATGATCGTAATCGTACTGGTGTGCTGATGTCCCGTGTGACGAATGACTTATTTGAGATAACGGAGCTTGCGCACCATGGTCCTGAGGATCTCTTTATCTCTGTTATTACCCTACTTGGAGCTTTCTGCATCATGTGTACCATTGAATGGCGCTTAGCTGTCATCGTTTTTGCAATTGTGCCGTTCTTCATCCTATTCACTGTTCTACAGAGGAGGAAAATGCGGCGGGTCAACCTAGTAGTCAAAGCAGAGACAGCGGAAGTTAACGCTACTATTGAATCCAGTATTTCTGGCATGCGCACAGCAAAGGCTTATAACAACGAGGAGAGCGAAATCCAAAAATTCAATCAGGTGAATGCACAGTTCGTACGAGCCAAAAAACGCTACTACCGAGTCATGGCGGTGTTTCAAGGAGGGATGGAATTTTCCACCTCTATTATGCCGGTGCTTGTCATCGGTGCCGGGGGCTTTTTCATCATGCAGGGAACGATGAATTTCCCCGATCTTGTCGCCTTTACCCTTTATATCACAACCTTTATCACTCCGGTGAAAAAGCTCGTCAATTTTGTGGAACAGTTTCTACAGGGCACGGCTGGATTTTCCCGTTTCTTGGAGCTTATGCGAACTGAACCCGAAATCCAGGATAGCATTGATGCGGAACTCCTCATCAATGCCAAAGGTAACATTGTTTTCAATCAGGTTTCCTTTGGTTACAAAGGAACTTCCAGGGTGCTACGTGACATCAACCTGCATATCAGCGCAGGAGAAAAATTTGCAATTGTCGGTCCTTCTGGTGGCGGAAAATCCACCCTCTGTCAGCTCATCCCCCGCTTTTATGATGTTACGGAAGGCCGTATTTTGATTGATGGTCATGACATTCGTAAGTTGACCCAACATTCATTGCGTAAAAATATTGGAATTGTACAGCAAGATGTCTTTCTCTTTGCCGATAGCGTCATGGAAAACATCCGTTACGGAAAGCCAGATGCAACAGATGAAGAAGTCATAAAGGCCGCTATGAAGGCTGAAATCCATGATGACATTCTGCTAATGCCCAATGGCTACCACACCTTCGTAGGGGAACGAGGCGTCATGCTTTCAGGCGGACAGAAACAGCGAATTAGCATTGCACGTGTTTTCCTGAAAGATCCCCCCATAGTCATCCTGGATGAAGCAACTAGTGCGCTGGATAGCATAACGGAAGCAAGAATTCAATCCTCTTTTGATGCGCTCTGTAGGGGCAGAACGTCAATCGTGATTGCTCATCGGCTTTCCACAATTCGAAATGCTGACCGGATTGCGGTTGTGGACCAGGAACAGGTTCTTGAGCAAGGAAGCCATCAGGAACTCATGGCTCTTGAGGGAGAATATGCCCGTCTTGTTTTTGCACAACAGCAGATTAGTTAGTAAAGATACATTTTTACCGCAATGGCCAGCATCCAAAACTAATTACAATCATATTGGATTTTTATTAGAAATATGGTATCATTTTATTAATTTAATGTTAGCATACATATGGGAGGATCGTTGTATTGAATTATATTACATCGGTTATTTTAGGTCTGGTTCAAGGTGTGGCAGAGTTTTTGCCCATTTCCAGCTCTGGTCACCTGTCTTTGATGCAGAACCTCATGGGCATGGCCAGCGTCGCAAAAACAGATATCTTCTTTGAAGTACTGCTTCATTTCGGTACGTTAATTGCGGTTTTTATCGTCTATTTCCGAGATATTGTGGACATGGTAAAGGATTTTTTCTCCGTTCTGACTAACCTATTTTCTGGTCAAAGGCAGGAACAAATACGCCCTACTGCCAACAGTCGCATGGTACTCATGCTCATTGTGGCCACACTCCCTCTCATTTTGATTCTCCCAATCAAAGATAGTGTGGAATCCTTGTATGGAAACACAGTGTTTGTTGGCTGTGCCTTGCTTGTGACTGGTTTTTTCCTGTTTTTTTCCGATCGGATCCAACGAGGGAAAAAAACCTCCCGTACCGCAACGATGCTGGATGCCGCAATCGTTGGTCTCGGTCAGGCGATTGCCGTGGTCCCTGGTCTATCTCGTTCTGGCACCACGATTTCGCTTGGCATGATGCGAGGCTTTGATCGAAAGTTTGCAGTTCGATTCTCCTTTCTCCTTTCCATCCCTGCCGTTCTGGGCGCCAATATTCTAGAAGTTGGTGATGCTGTTCGGGCTGGGATTGATCTCAAACTGATTCCAATTTACTTAGTTGGTATGTTAGTTTCCGCAATCTTTGGTTTCTTTGCCATTAAACTGGTTAACCTCTTGGCCCAGAAGGGGAAATTTGGAAAGTTCGCCTACTACTGTTGGACAATCGGCCTCATCGCCATCGTTTGGTCCCTAATCAAAGGATGACTAACCTAAAGGAGCACTTATATGCCAAGCACACAAAAGAATTCCGGTAAAACAATGAATAGAAGCCGCAGCCAAACGCAAAAGAAGTCAACCACTCCGAAAAAATCTGCCGTACAAAAGAATAAAGCCTCTTCCCTCGTATGGGAACGGATCGTAGGGGGACTCCTCTGCTTGCTGATGGCTATGTTTATGATCTTAAGCATCTTTCAGATTGATGCTGTTGTTGTAAACCTACTCTCCAGTGTTCTGAAAGGTGTTATCGGCTATGGATTCTGGCTATTGGTTCCTGTCTTTCTTCTTGCCTCTTACTTACTTTTATTTCAGTATAGAGAACCGATTACCCTGCGGATGTGGTGTACTTTCTTACTCCCGGTGCTATTCGGTGCACTCATCCATGTCTTTCTTGCCGGAACTGCTTACACCTTCAGTTTGGAAGGTGTGAAACAGCTTTGGTCCGACGGACAACTTTTGACCAGTGGCGGTGCCGTCAGCGGTTTCATTGCGGTTTTGTTCTCTCAACTGTTCAGCAATATTGGAGCTACCCTCATATTCCTGCTGTCACTACTTTCACTCATTTTAGGCGCATTCCATATCACGCCTGAACACATCAGAACAGCTGTTCGCAATGCCTATCAGAGCTACCGCCAAAATCGAGAATATGTTGATGATGAGCCTGAGGATGACTATGAAGAAATCCCACCACCACCTCCTCCGCGAGGCAAACGCCGGATGGCTTTGGACCTCCCACTAGATGATCCTCCTACCCCAGAACCAACCACGCAAAACCAACGGAGCTTTTTTAAGAAAGACTCAGAAGTCAAACGCCCGGATGAGGTGCTCGTTGATTTGCAGCAGGAGGATCAGGACTCTCCTCCGACGTCTTTGGGAAAAAAAGAGGTACAACCTACCTCAACAGTCGCACAGGAAGAATCCGTATCGGCTCCTCTTCCCATTACACTACCTCTCACCCCTGTCCCAGAGCCTTTGGTCGAGCGAGAACTGACAAAAAGCGAAAAACGTGAACTAATCCGAGAGCATCAAGAAAGTGTGGCCAGAGATGTGGCAACCGTAATGGAGGTCCACAGCGAATATGAATATCCTTCCATTACGTTACTTCATGAAATTATCACACCAAGCACTGGTGCTGTCCAGGAAGAATTATCCGCAATTCAGAAACGTTTGTCCGATACCATACAATCCTTTGGCATTGTGGCGAAAATTACAGGTGCTGTTCGAGGCCCCTCCATCACTCGTTACGAAGTTGAGTTGGAACAGGGTGTCCGCCTCAACAAATTAACCAACCTTTCGGATGACATTGCTTTGGCCTTAGGCGCATCGAGCGTACGAATTGCACCTGTACCGGGAAAGATTTCCCTCGTTGGCATTGAAGTGCCAAACAATACAATCTCCCCTGTCTGTATCCGCGAGGTGATTGCTTCCGAGACCTTCTCCTCACACAAGTCAAAGGTTTCCTTTGCCGTTGGTAAGGATATTGGTGGCAACTACATCATTGGAGACGCCGCAAAACTACCACACCTGCTCATTGCAGGAACCACAGGCTCGGGTAAATCGGTCTGTACCAATTCACTGATTATCAGTATGCTTTATAAGGCCACACCTGAAGAAGTTCGCCTTATAATGGTGGATCCGAAAATGGTGGAACTCGGCATCTATAACGGAATCCCTCATCTCCTGATCCCCGTGGTAACGGATCCGAAAAAAGCTGCCGGTGCCCTCCAGTGGGCAGTCACGGAAATGATGAAGCGTTATCGCATGTTCTCTGAAGTTGGCGTGCGCGACTTAGCTTCTTACAATGCCCATACGACTAAGCATGAAGCACTGCAAAAGCTTCCTCAGATCGTCATTGTCATTGACGAGTTGGCCGATCTGATGCTGGTTGCTGCGAAAGAGGTGGAAGAGTCCATCTGCCGTGTTGCTCAAATGGGTCGTGCCGCCGGCATGCATCTCATCATTGCCACGCAGCGTCCTTCAGCGGATGTCATTACCGGCCTGATGAAGGCCAATATTCCGTCACGAATTGCGTTTGCCGTCGCCTCTTCCTTAGAGTCCAGAATTATTTTGGATACGCAAGGTGCGGAAAAGTTGGTGGGCAAAGGCGACATGCTTTGGTTCCCCCTCGGTTCCGGCAAACCGCTCCGTGTGCAGGGTTGTCTCATTAATGATGAGGAGGTCGCTTCCATTGTAGAATTTGTAAAGCGGAGCGGCAATGCATCCTACGATGAAGCTGTACTCCTAGAAATTGAGCAGCATGCTGAAGAACAAGGGAAAGGAAGTAAGACTTCTGTTTCTGATCCTTTCTCTGATGACGCAAATGGAGATTGTGATGAACTTTTTTCTGATGCTGTAGAGATTGTTTTAGAAATGGGACAAGCTTCCGTATCCATGCTACAACGCAGATTAAAACTTGGCTACTCTCGTGCTGCCCGTTTGGTAGACCAAATGGAAGATAGAGGAATCGTTGGCCCCTTCGAAGGTTCCAAGCCGAGGCAGCTACTACTCAGCAGAGATCAGTGGGATGAAATGCAAGGAAGAAAACGGAATTTGGATGAGATATTTTCTGATACCAAAATGGTTTCTGATGAAGACAGCACCTCCTCTTTTTTTGAAACTTCTTTAGATGACTCCGCTCCCCCTTGGGAAGATCCTGAAGATACCTCCCACTAATCTCTTAATTGCTAAAAACAACTCTCCCGACACTAAACGTATAGTATCGGGAGAGTTGTTTTATATATTGGTGGTGCAATTAGGAATTAACTCTTTCGTATGATCCGACCCGCCTCCAGAAGCGGTTTATTCGTTAAGAAAAAAAACGATAGCACTCCCATTGCAATTCCCGTTCCAATCAGCAAGCATTCTATTGCTAGCAAATCTGCTAGTGGACCGAACAAAAGCATCCCTAAAGGCATAAGGCAACTGGAAATCATGGTCATCACACTCAGTACTCTTCCTAAATAGTCTGGATCAACTCGCTCCTGCAACATCACCATCGCTGGCGTTCCAAAGATCGGCATTGAGAGACCAAAGAGCCCCATCACAGCAAGATAACTCCAAAAAGGAATTGAGAAAACAAGCAACACAGTACAAGCTGACATTACAAATGCGGCTGCTGACATGCTGTGCAGCTTTTTACGAAATCCTCCCCAAGTAGCAATTGCAAGTCCGCCCAATACCATTCCATTCGAAAAGGCAACCTCAATTGCCATGAGATAGAATTCATCTTCGCCATAGTTTGGTGTGGTCTGAAGTGCTGTGAGGAAGGCTGCCGGTGTAAACATCAAAAAATATAGTCCTAGAAAAACAAAAAAGTTTCGGAGGTAGTGGGTCTTTCCAACATAAAAAATTCCCTCTTTCAATTCACCGAGATAGCTATTCTCTCTCTTAGCCGATGATTTTTCTCGTTCTGGGAGCCTAAAAAGCAAAAGTAATACGGCAATGGCAATCGCTGCCGTCACAAAATCAATAAAGAAAATACTATAATGAGGTGCTGTTTTGAGCAGTAGCGCACTTAGCATCGGTGAAACCAATGTAATCAGTGACTGGGCTGTGCTATTCATGCCATTGATCCGTGTTAAGTGTTCTTCGGGAACTATCGATGGCAAAATCGCTCCAATACAGGGCATCTGAACTGCAGAGCCAAAAGCTCGGATCCCAAGTGCGGCAAATAGCGGCCAAAGTTCATCATAGCCAAATAGAATGGATGTTGCTAAGATTAGTGTCGTAATGGCAATACATCCGTCGGAAACCATAACAAGCGTTTTGCGATTATACCGATCCGCCCATACCCCGGCAAAGGGAGAAAGCAGAAAGGTAGGAACAAAGCCACAGATAATGGCCAGTGTCATATAAAATCCGGATTGTGTGACTAGGGTAATGTGCCAAGTAATCGCAAATTGCACCAAAGCGGACCCAAACAGGGATATCATTTGTGAAGCCAAGAAAATTGCCGTGTTCTTTTTCCAAGTTGTCTCCATGATCCTCCTCTTTCTTATCTCTTGTTTGTATCGCGGAGACGGCTTCCGCATTCATACAGTCGTTTATGATTGAAATCATGCATGAGCTTTCCTAGTTTACCACATCACAAAATGAAATGCAATTCATGGGCTTCCTGCTTTTCTCCATGGAAGGTAAAAGGCTATCCCAACGGGATAGCCTTTTACGATAGACAAGTAGTAATCCGAGCACCTTAAGTTAAGAGGCATAAATCACTTGGATAGCCCGATAGGTCATGTAACAATCCAGTTTCGATACCACTTCAAAGGGGGAGTGCATGGAAAGAACAGGTACTCCTGCATCCAACGTGTCAATGTTTCGGTCT
>JAQSXW010000037.1 GCA_029256465.1 Evtepia sp. | reverse complement strand
GATTCGGTTGCTGTTTTTGCCGGTACAGGTCATGCAATGGCAATAAAAACTGATGGCAGTTTATGGGCCTGGGGTGCCAATACAGTAGGGCAAATTGGCAACAACACAACTAAAGTCCAACGCTTACCGGTAAGGGTGTTGGAAAATGTGGTCTATGCTTCTGCGGGAGCAGCTCACACAATGGCAATAAAAACTGATGGCAGTTTATGGGCTTGGGGTGGCAATGCAGAAGGCCAGCTCGGAAATGGCACGAACGCAGGCCAGCACACCCCCATGAAAATAATGGATAATGTATCTGTCGTTTCAACTGGAAACTGGCATACAATGGCAATAAAAACTGATGGCAGCTTGTGGGCCTGGGGCAACAATATGTATGGCCAGCTTGGAGACGGCACTACCACAAGCTGGAACACACCTAAAAAAATAATAGATGACGTGGTTGCTGTTTCGCTCGGCGAAGTCCATACAATGGCAATAAAAACTGATGGCAGCTTATGGGCCTGGGGTAATAATGGTTATGGGGTGCTTGGGGACGGCACTACCACAGGCAGACTTAAGCCAGTAAAGATAATGGACAATGTGGTTACTGTTTCTGCCGGCAGCTATCATACAATGGCAATAAAAACTGATGGCAGCTTATGGGGATGGGGAGGCAATGACGTTGGTGCACTTGGGGACGGCACTAACACAGATCGAAAAGAACCTGTGAAGATAATGGATAATGTGGCTGCTGTTTTTGCCCACAATAGCCGTACAATGGCAATAAAAACTGATGGCAGCATATGGGCTTGGGGCTTCAATGTTTACGGTCAACTTGGATACCTCTCATCCAACAGGTTTGAGCCAAAACCTGTACGAGTTATTGTTAATTAATAAAGATGAAGAGGAGCCAGAATAGATGATTATAGACTTTTTTACAGGGACAATGAGCATACCATCAACATGGTCGAATGAATTTTAGAGCCATGGGGGACAGAAAATGAGTCTGAGCAATTAAGGCCTCCTTTTATACTTATTCCGAAAGGAGATAAACGATCATGGCCCTATTCAAATGTAAAATGTGCGGCGGGAATATCCCGGGTGTTGATGGCGCAGTATTCGGAACATGTGAATCCTGCGGGACTACATCAACGCTTCCAAAAGCAAACGACGAAAAAATAGTAAATCTTTTTAACCGTGCAAATCATTTTAGGAGATTAAACGAATTTGACAAAGCGCTCGCTGCTTATGAAAACATATTAAACGAAGATAATGCAAATACTGAAGCGCATTGGTGTGCCGTGCTATGCCGTTATGGAATCGAATATGTTGAAGACCCTCAGACACATGAGCGTGTACCCACTTGTCATCGTACACAATATGCATCTATTTTAACTGATACTGACTATATAGCGGCGATAGAAAACGCTTCTGATCGTTATACCATGGGCTTATATGAAGCTGAAGCAAAAAAGAATAAACGCAATTCAAAAAGGCATCCTCGCAATTTCCAACCGCGAGGAGCCTTTTGATGTTTTCATTTGTTATAAGGAATCAACGGACGGCGGTACACGCACAAAAGATAGCATGATAGCACAGGATATTTATTATCAACTGACCAACGAGGGTTATCGGGTATTTTTCTCTAAGATCACGCTGGAGGAAAAATTGGGGCAAGAGTATGAACCTTACATATTTGCTGCTTTAAACAGCGCGAAAATCATGCTTGTCGTTGGCACGAAGAAGGAACATTTTGAGGCTGTTTGGGTAAAGAACGAATGGAGCCGTTTCTTGGCTCTAATGAAAAATGGCCGTTCACGCTTGTTAATTCCCTGCTACCGTGAAATGGACGCCTACGATATTCCAGATGAGCTATCGAATTTGCAGGCGTTGGATATGGGGAATATTGGCTTTATGCAGGATTTGACACGGGGGATTAGAAAGGTTTTTGATGCAAATGAAAATCGTGCGCCTTCAGTTACCGCAACGGTGCCTGCAACCGCGGGAATAGATTCCCTAATCAAGAGGGGATGGTTGTTTTTAGAAGATAAAGACTGGAAACAGGGCTAACGAAACTGGAATATGTGGAGCCGATGTACGGATTCCCGATCCAGATCGGCGCGTCAGGTGAAATGGCGCTTCGGGTCGAGGATTCGCGCAAGCTATTGATTAAGGTCGTTGGAACTGAGAAAGAAATCACACAACAAAGCTTTGTGCAAAAAATGCGCGCGTTCCTGATGACACGCATCAAGAATCATCTTGCCACCTATATAAAGCGTGAAAAAATCAATATTTTTGAGATCGACGAGTCTTTAATTCGTATTTCCGAGGCACTGCACGAAGCCTTTAAACCGGACTTTCTGGACTATGGCGTGGCGATGGAGAGGTTCTTCGTTACTACCATCGTAAAGCCGGAAGATGATGGTAATTACCGCCGTTTCAAGGAACTTCATTTTCGTCAATACGCCGATGTCGCCGAGGCAAGGTTGCGGCAACAAACCGGCATTATTGATCAAGAGACACAAGCTCAACGTATGGTCATTGAGGCTCAAGGTTTGGCTCAAAAACGCGTATTGGAAGGATATACCTATCAGGATGAGCGTGGTTTTGATGTGGCGGAACGGGTAGCTGCCAACGAAGCCGTAGGACAGATGACCAACATGGGCGTCGGACTGGGCATGATGGCTGGCGTAGGCGGCACAGTCGGCGCAGCGGTGGGCGGCATGATGCAAAATACGATGGGTTCTGTGCTTAACGGCACACTCCAGCAACCCCAACAAACCAATACTGCCACTTGCGTAAAGTGCGGTAATCCGTTGCCCCTTAATGCAAAATTTTGCTTGGAATGCGGTCAACAGGTATTGACGGAAAACGAAATTATGTGCCCGTCATGTGGTGTAAAAACACTAAAAGGCAATTTCTGTTTGGAATGTGGTGCGCCGATGGAAAAGAAATGCCCTAAATGCGGTACAGAAATACCGCTAAATGGAAAATTCTGTCTTGAATGCGGACACAAATTACTATAGGGATGGGTTTAGATGAATACTAAAAACAACAAGAATAGTGTTATCTTAATAAGCGCAATTATGGCAGTTGTGGTAACGGCATTGTTCCTCATTGTGAAAATCACAACGATATTCGTGACAGCATACATTTTTGCCTTAATAGGCATCGCGACTTTCTGCGCTGGTAGCATCTATATGCTTTCCAGCCCCAAAAGTTATCCGTGGTTTGCAGCGTTCCCTATGAGGATTTGGCAATATTTGATTGCCGAATTAGTGTTATCAACGGTATTTGTGTTATGGGAAAACATGTCTGACACTTCATTGCCTGTACAGTGGTTTATTCTGCTTCACATCATTCTGCTGGCCTCTTTCTCCATTACTTTGATTTTGATGAAAAGTGGCAAGGAAATCATTGATCAACGCGGTGACGAAGTAAAACAGAAAGTGGTGGCACTCCGCCTTTTACAAGTTGATATGGAATCTCTAATACGTAAATTCCCGAAATATGAAAAGGAGTTACGAAAAGTTGCGGACGCATTGCGTTACAGCGACCCAATGAGCCACCCATCTCTCACGGTTCATGAGGAACAAATTCAAAGAGGGATCGTGACAATGGATAATTCGGAAGAAAGCGTAAGAATCCCGGAGCGGTGCGCTGAGTTACTGCGGCAGATTGCGGATCGCAATACCAAGATGAAGATGATGAAATAATAACACTTAAATAAATTATAAAATAAAATGCCTTTAGTCATTACAAAAGTAACGGCCAAAGGCATTAAACTTATATCCCCCAAATAGGCACAATCAAGTTCTGGCTGTCAAACGCCGACAACCGATCAGTCGTACAAAGCACGCGCCTGTGCCGCGTTCCAAAGTAGCCCTGTCAATCACACCAAACACACGAGTGAGCTGCCTTTGAGGCGTGGCAGTTTTCTTGACTTCCATGGGATATAGCTTGCCGCTGTCCTCCAGTAGAATGTCAATCTCCTTAGTATCCTTATCCCGATAGTAATAAATATAGGCTTCCCAGCCGCAATTCTGATAGCTCTTGACAATCTCAGACACCACAAAATTCTCAAGAATCGCACCGCTCATGGCACCGTTCATCAGGGTATCACTGCCACTCCATTTGGTCAGGTATGCCACCAACCCGCAGTCATAGAAATAGAGCTTTGACTTGGTTACCATGCGTTTGAGCATATTGTTAGAATACGGGTGAAGATAAAACACGATGCCCAGTCTCTCTAAAATCCCCAGCCAGTTTTTGGCGGTAATCTGGTTAATACCGGCAGCATCAGAAATGGTCTTGTAGTTGAGCATCTGTCCGCACAGGGCTGCGGCGGCCGTGATGAAATCCATAAACTGGAGCGAATCTATAGAACCGGAAAGCTCTTTTACATCCCGGTCAATATAGGTACTGATATAACTGGAATAAACTGCTCGAAAGTCACTATACTGCCCGCTGATGAGGGCAGGCATACCGCCTCTGAAAATGCGTTCATAAAGTGCAGGGGTATCAATAGGAGTGCGCTCCTTTATTCGCTGTGACAGCTGCTCCAAATCCAGCACAAAAGGTGCAGTGGCAGCACCGTAGATTTCCGCCTGTGACATGGGAGCCATATGAAGCAGGCAGACACGCCCGGCCAGCGACTCCTGTATCCCCTCCATCAATTTGAATACCTGCGAACCAGTCAACCAAAAGTCACCGGCCCGTCGGTTCTGGTCAACGTGTATTTTGATATAGGTAAACAGCTCCGGTGCATACTGTACCTCATCGATAAACACCGGCGGCTTGTGGATTTGCAGGAACATCTTCGGGTCGTTCTTCGCCATTTGGCGCTCCGTCAAATCGTCCAGTGTCACATACTCCCGCCCTATGTTCTCCTCCTCAGCTAGTTTTTGAAGCATGGTTGTCTTGCCAACCTGCCTTGGACCGGTGAGCAGCAACGCTGGAAACTCCTTGGAAAGCCGGAGAAACGTATCCTCCATTGCTCTGTGTATATAATTCATGAAATCACCTCATCGTCTAAAAATAAAGTTTATTATATTATAGCCGAAACACGTCTTATAGTCAATGGAATTTCGGCTATTGTTTATACTTGCTATATTTTAGACGGAATCATTACAATGTATATATATCATGAATAAGGAGTTCCCAGCGTTCTAACGCTGAGAACTCCTTTCGCTAATTGGTTTGGTTAAACTATTCAAAAACCTCGAATAATTAAACCCGTATCAAAAGGTCGGAAATGATACTTTTGCTGATTTACTGCACAAATTGCACAGCAATATACGCCAATTTTTCCCGCTTGACGAAGTTCAAAAACGCGAAACGTATCTTTGGTTCGAAAACGATGAGCTTGTCGGAAGCATCCGGATTTATCACAACAAAGAGGAAAACTGTTATGAAATCGAGAGAGTGATGGTCACTCCGCAGTCTCGGGGCAAAGGTTACGGGACGAAGTTATTGAATTTTATTGTAGCGAAACTTCAACAAACTCATCGTACGCCGATTGTTTTGACGGTTGCCGCTTGCAACGACAAAGCGGTTAAAATGTACGAAAAGTTTGGGTTTGTTCCTGTTAGCGAGGAAATGGACGAATGGAAAATCGAGGGAGATATATGTGGTTAATAATTTCTTTCCAACTATTGGATGATGATCAACATGCCGCCTAGGGGATACCATACTGATACAATATCTTTTTTGTACACTCAAGGCACGTGGAGTATGTAGTAAAGAAGAATAGCAAAAAAGGTTATATATGAACATCTCATTGATCGCCTGTGACTATCAGTAAGTGGCACGATATTAAATTTTTTAAAATTTGTATTCCTATTTGACTGCGGAATAATGAAGCTGACAGACGGGGGCGTGCTCAGGAGCCTACTGCCTCCGCTTACATTGGATGAAGCCTATGTCATCGTGAAAGATATTTACAACACTACCATTTTTACTGAAAAAGGCTTTTTGGCAAGCCAGAGCCAGAAAATTGAAGTTGAAACGGTCTACAATTACCTTTCAAAACTGGAAAACGCCTATATCTTGAATAGGTGTTCGCGTCAGGAGTTGCAGGGAAGAGAGATTCTGAAAACGCAAGAGAAGTTTTATTTAGCGGACAATGCCTTCGAGCACGCTGCTTTAGGATATAAGCAGGATGATATATCTCAGACGCTTAAAAATATTGTATATTTAGAACTTCGACGGCGCGAGTATGATGTTTATGTAGGTAAACTTGGCGCAAAGGAGATTGATTTCGTTGCCGAGAAGCAAGGGAAAAGCATCTATGTTCAGGTCGCCTCTCTCTTAGCCGATAAAAAACACAGGAACGGGAGTTTGGGAATCTGCTCCAAATGACGAAGGTATCTTGATATATGAAGATGAAGGATTTTCAGGAGGCAATACACAGCGTCCTCAATTTAAGAAGATGATGGTTGAGGCAAGGGCAAATACTTTTTCTGCTATTGTCTGCTATCGCCTTGACCGCATAAGCCGTAACATAGGTGACTTTGCCAAGCTGATTGAGGAATTGGACGGTTTGAATGTTTCCTTTATCTCTATTAAGGAGCAATTCGATACTTCCTCTCCTATGGGCAGAGCCATGATGTATATTTCCTCTGTATTTTCCCAATTGGAACGTGAAACGATAGCCGAGCGTATACGCGATAATATGCACGAGTTATCCAAAACTGGCCGTTGGCTTGGCGGTACATCACCCACCGGTTATGTTTCTGAACAAGTGGAGAATATAACAATAGACGGGAAAACCAAAAAAGCCTCTAAGTTAAAACTCATTCCCGAAGAAGCAGAAATCATTAAACTGATTTACAGGGTGTTCTTGGAAACAAATTCATTGACGAAAACGGAAACTTACTTTATTCAAAACGGTTATAAAACGAAAAACAAGAAATTGTTTACTCGCTTTGCTCTCCGTAATATCCTTACCAATCCTGTATATATGATTGCTGACGAGGATGCTTATCGTTACTTAATTGAAAACGAGGTAGATTTGTTTGCCGAAAAAAAGATTTTGACAGGAAGCATGGCATTATGGCATATAACCGTACGATTCAAAAATCCGGTAAGGCTAACCAAATACGCCCAATGGACGAATGGATTGTGGCTGTGGGGAAACATACAGGTCTGATCAAAGGCACGGAATGGATTAAGGCACAGGAATGCTTAGCACAGAATCGGTCTAAGTCTTTCCGTAAACCCAGAAGCAACAAATTTAAAGAGGTCAACGGGTGTAAAAATCCGGGGACCTCTTTTCTCTCAGTTCTTTTTCATCAGATGCATAACATCATTGAGGATGATCGGAAAATAAGTATCGAATCGCGTAATATATTATTTTAGATAATATATTTACAAA
>JAQSXW010000036.1 GCA_029256465.1 Evtepia sp. | reverse complement strand
GCGGGGATGGAGCGGAACAAGGCTCTGGAACTGATCAAACGTACCGTGGTTGTCCCCGGTTCCCCCGCGATGGAACTCATGAAGGCAACCGTTGAAGATGCCTTTGATCGTTTGATCGAGCCTTCGCTGGAACGTGAAGTGCGCAGCACTCTTACGACAAATGCGTCTGAAGGTGCCATTAAAATGTTTGCCCTAAATTTGAAACCCTTGTTACTTCAACCACCAGTTAAGGGTAAAGTCACGCTCGGCCTTGACCCTGCTTATCGAACAGGCTGTAAAATTGCCGTCATTGACGGTACTGGCAAGGTTCTGGATACCTCAGTCGTTTATCCTACCCCACCCCATAACAAAACAGTTGAGGCGAAAGCAGCTCTGAAAAAGCTGATAAATGAGCATTGCGTTGAGCTGATTGCTATTGGAAATGGGACTGCCTCTCGCGAATCGGAACAGTTTGTCGTCGAGCTCATTTCGGAGCTTGACAAACAGGTTTCCTATGCGATTGTGAACGAGGCCGGTGCCTCTGTTTATTCAGCGTCGAAGCTTGGAGCAGAAGAATTCCCCAATTACGATGTCTCTCTCCGTTCCGCTGTATCGATTGCACGCAGGCTACAGGATCCCCTAGCCGAGCTTGTGAAAATTGATCCAAAATCGATTGGTGTGGGTCAGTATCAACACGACATGCCGCAAAACAGACTTGACGAGACACTTGGCGGAGTGGTTGAGGATTGCGTAAATGCGGTTGGGGTTGATCTCAATACAGCTTCCGCATCACTTTTGGCACGGGTTTCGGGCCTGAATATGACAACCGCGAAAAGTATCGTAAATTTCCGTGAGGAAAGTGGAGCTTTTGATTCGCGTAGGAAGCTATTAAAGGTGCCAAAACTTGGACCGAAAACATACCAGCAGTGCGCCGGATTTTTACGTATACCAGAAAGCGCCAACATTTTGGATCACATTGGTGTGCATCCGGAAAGCTATGGGGCAGCGGAAAAGTTGCTTACTCTCTGCGGCTATACACTGACAGAAGCCGCAAAAGGCAATATCGTAGAGCTTTCCGAACGTTTCAAACAGTTTGGCGAGGAGAAAGCTGCTGCATTTTGTGCAGTTGGAATTCCAACGCTTCAAGATGTGATCAAAGAGCTTTTGAAGCCTGGGCGTGACATTCGCGAGGAACTTTCTGCACCAATCCTGCGCACGGATGTCATGGATATGGATGATCTGAAACCCGGAATGATTCTCAGTGGCACAGTACGAAATGTCATTGATTTTGGTGCTTTCGTTGACATTGGCGTCCATCAAGATGGACTTGTCCATATTTCTGAGGTGTGTGACAAATTCATTCGACACCCTTCTGAAATCCTCTGCGTTGGCGATTTAGTTAAGGTGATGGTGCTTGAAGTTGACAAAGCCAAAAAGCGGATCTCCCTTTCCATCAAGCAGGCAAAATAGCTTTGAATTTAACACTAAAAAACCTGTAATCATTCTGATTACAGGTTTTTTAATACAAGAATTAACTTAATTTCCGGCCACCATGTTGAGGTAGGAAAGATAGGAGCCATAGAGAGCACTTTCCTTGACTTTGACGCCGGACTCCATGAGATAGTACTCCAGTTTAAGATTAGATAAAGTAAGGGAAGACACAAATCCCATTTCGCATTGCTTTTGTACCCTATATAATTTTTCTTTTTCCAAGGCTAACTTTCGATACTCATTTGATAAATCATCATACTGATTGATTAAATGTTGGTACTGCGTCGAGAAATTTGCAGGCAGATTATTCTGAGCAGTCTTGAGGTTCAGTTCCGCACCCTCAACCTGGATACCATTCGCATAGCTGCGGGTATAGAGAGATAGACTATCATACGTAATCTTAAGCACCTTTAGATTGACACTGTTTTTCTGAAGCGCTGCAAAATCTGCTTTCGGATCAATCGACATCAGTTTTTTGAAGACGCCCTCGTCTAGAGTTGGATAAGTATACTCAAGTTTTGTATTCTGATCAAGGCCCAGTTTTGTTTTCAGGGTAGTTTGGTCAGTTTCTAGTTTCATACGTAGATTACTTACGGAATTTTGTAGCTCATCTACTGTGTTTTTCATCTCATCAAATGTCTTCTGAGACAAATAACCTTTCCCAAGTCCGTCGGCATTTTTACTAAGCTGTGCCTGTTTTTGATCGAGATTTTCCTTCGCATAATCTAGGTTTAGCTGATCCTGCCAGATAGTAAGAAAATCCTGTTTTGTTGCAAGGATTGAATTTTGTATTCTCTGGTTGTACTGGGCAGACGCAACATCATAAGCAAGTTTGGCTTGGTCTCGACCATTCAGGAAAGACACAGACGCATCCATTCTATCGTTAGCCTTGTCTAATGCATAATCCAAGTTGTCGTATGCTTTTCTAGAACTATTAAGATCGTTTTCAATTTTCGATAAATCAGGACTATGGTTAGTCCAAATTTGTTCCATTTTATCAAGAGATACTTGCATCTTGCTTTCAGGTAAAGAGCTATTTAAGTTAGCTGCATAGCATGATCCAGAACTTAACACTGTAAGGAGCATAAATGTCACAAGGAATCGTTTCATCACAAATCGCCTTCTTCCCTTATTCAATGCTTTTAATAACATTAACTTTGCTTGTTTCATTTAGCTTATCCACTCCATCAACAACTACAGTGTCATCGGCGCTTAAGCCACTTTTGATTTCTATGTAGAGATTTTTATTGGCACCTAGTTCAACAGATGTCTTTTCAACACCGTTTCCTATTACCTTATATACGTAGAATTCTCCATTTTCCTGTAAAACGGACTGCTGGGGTACATAGAGAGCTGGAGTAGCCGCCGTTTCACTATTAAACTGGGCTGTTGCAAGCATACCTGCTCTTAATTCCCCTGTGGAGTTGTCAATATTGATTTTCACTTCAAACAGTCCTGTTTTTGCATCTGCAGAAGGTGAAACACTAATAATAGTACCTGTGTATCCTTTGGCAACATCGTTCAGTGTCACAGGCACTGATATCCCATTTTGCAGTTGCAATACATCACTTCCAGTAACGGAAATTACCAAATTCACGGATGACGTATCAATTAGGGTCACATTTGTGGATTGTGCTGTCGCAATCTCACCTGTGGTTGCATTTAATACAGAAAGCACGCCGCTTATTGGTGCGCCTATTTTCGTATTATCGAGCGATGATTGTGCCGTGGCAAGAGATGCTTTTGCACTGTCCACTTGTTTGGCGGCAACTGTAATACTCTCTGGGATCAGTGTGCTGTCGTTAAGCTTCAAAGTATCCTGAGCCGATTTCAAGTTAGTGTTGGCGGTGTCAAGAGCACATTGTGCATTTTTGAGTGCACTTTCTGCTTGTTGGAGATCATAGGAACTCGCTTCTCCAATCGCTACTTGGAAATTCACTTTGTCATAGCTGCTTTGTGCCGTATTAAACGCGATGGTAGCACTTTCTTCTCCGATTTGTGCGGTATCCACAGCTTGCTGGAGCTTCAACCGAGTAGAAGCAGCAGTGCCTTTCTGTGTATTTTCATAGTTTGTTTTTGCGATATCATAGGTGGCTTTGGCCTGATTGAATTGATTTTGTATATCAGATCTGTCCAGCGTAATGAGGACATCTCCCTGATTGACATGATCTCCAACTTTAAATTTGACGCCGGTAATCGTTGCCGTGACCTTCGGTACAACCGTTACTTCTGTCACCGCCTGCAAGCACGCACTATAGGAAGACCCGTCAAGGGTATTGTCCGATTTCACTTTGGATGCCGTAACGTTAACGGCTCCGTTATTCGCAGTGCAGGAGGTCAGTACTAGCAGCATGACCAAAATTAGTAAAAATGCTTCCAATCTTCTCATCATACATCTTCCTCTTATTCCCATTTACTTCAAATCAAATTTTACTGTGGCATTCATTCCGAAAATAAGCGGCAGATTATCGGGATTACTGATTTCCACCTTTACCGGTATGTATTGTGTGACCTTGGTATAGGTGCCACTGGTTGTAAAACTGGAGTTAGCAGAAAAATAAGTCTGGGTGGTACTTCCGATTTCGGTAACAGTTCCGCTGAAGGTCTTCCCGGGATACGCATCTATTTTGATATTAACATTTTGACCTATGGCAATTTTAGCAATTTCAGTTTCCTCTACATTTACCCCAACATAGAGATGATCCGTATCCGCAATTACGGCCAATTGGGTTGTGGCCGAGACCACTTGCCCTTTTTCCACATTATCCTGTACGACGGTACCCTTGATGGGAGAGGTAATGTACGGTAGACCTTGTGTTCTTCCGAGGACCTCGTCCTTGTCAACGAAATCACGTTTCTGACGTTCCATTCCAAAAGGCTCCCAGGTGACGTGGGATTGAGGGGATACATCTTTGCTGTGACCTTTGCATTATCGGTTTCGAGAAAACCTGCGCTGTAGATCAGAAAATAGTAGGCTGTACAGCCACCTGCGAGGACAAGGAGTAAGATGAGTGCAATCATGGCCTTTTTCTTTTTCATAGATAAACCTCGTTTCTTTGCCACATAACTAGGAGAAATTCTGCGCGGAGTTTCTTAGCTTCTTAATCACCTTCTGAAAACTGGCTCTGATAAAGAGCGGCATAGATACCATTTTTCTGAAGAAGTTGCTCGTGGTTGCCTTGTTCCACAATATCGCCTTCTTGCATGACCAGAATGACATCCGCATTTTTAATGGTGGATAGTCTATGCGCGATCACAAAGCTGGTACAGTCCTCCATCAGGTGGTCCATGGCGCTTTGAATCAAAATCTCTGTTCTGGTGTCCACCGAACTCGTGGCTTCGTCCAGTATTAGAATTCTGGGATTGCGTAGGATCGTCCTTGCAATGGTAAGTAGCTGCTTTTGTCCTTGAGAGATATTGCTGGCTTCTTCGTTTAAAACCATTTGATAACCGTCGGGAAGCGCTCGAATAAATTCGTCACAATGCGCTGCCTTAGCTGCTCGAATTACATCCTCGTCTGTTGCATCAAAACATCCATACTTTAGGTTTTCCAGTATCGTTGCATGATAGAGCCATGTATCCTGTAACACCATACCAAACATGCTGCGCAGGTCATTTCTGGTATAATTGTGAATGTCAACACCATCCACAAGGATTTTTCCGGAGCTTAGATCGTAAAAGCGCATGAGAAGTTTAACAATGGTTGTCTTTCCTGCACCAGTTGGCCCCACAATAGCAACGCTTTGTCCCGGCTTAATCTCACAGTTAAAATTCTTTATGATGATTTTATCTGCAGTGTAACCGAACTTGACGTTTTGAAACTCCACTTTACCCTTTACCTCAGTGACAGGTGTGGGATACTCCGTATCCAGAGACTCCTCTTCTTCGTCCAAGAATTCAAATACTCGTTCGGCTGCGGCCATAGTAGACTGAAGTGTGTTTGAAATGTTGGCAATTTGTGAAATCGGTTGGGTAAAGCTGCGTACGTACTGTATAAAGGCCTGAACGTCGCCAACAGCAATGACCTTTTTGACTGCCAGATATCCCCCGAGAATGCAAATCATCACATATCCCAAATTGCTTACAAAGTTAATAATTGGCATCAGCATACCTGAGAGGAATTGAGAAGCCCACGCGGAATGATACAGTTCGTTGTTGATTTTCTTGAATTTTTCCAACTCTTCCTTTTCTCGGTTGAACATCTGAACTACGTTATGCCCTGAGTAAATCTCTTCAATCTGTCCATTCAGCTCTCCGAGGTATTTCTGTTGATTGATAAAATGCTTCTGAGATTTTTTCATAACAAGTCCAATCAGGATTCCAGAAAGAGGCAAAATTAAAAACGTAACCAAAGTCATGAGCCAGCTAATGCTGAGCATCATAACCAGTATCCCAATTAAGGTTGTGACAGAAGTAATGAGCTGTGTAAGGCTTTGATTGAGTGTCAGACTAACCGTATCTACATCATTTGTAATTCGAGACAATACCTCTCCGTGTGTTTTGCTGTCAAAGTATTTGAGTGGAAGGCGGTTCATCTTTTCCGATAATTCTTTCCTAAGCTGATAGGTTACCTCCATCGAAACATTTGACATCACGTAATTTTGCAGGTAAGCACATAATGCCGAAATGCAATACAGTACAAGGAGTCCAAAGACACATTTTCCTATGTAGTCAAAGTCGGTCAGTAGTCCATTACCCGTCTGCCATGCTATGAGCCCCTCCACTAGCTTTGTCATTCCCCAACCCAAGACTTTTGGACCTAAAATAGAAAATGTCGCAGAGAAGGCCGCCAAAATTAAAACAAAAAGAATTGTTATTCTGTGTTTCCCAAGGTATTGAAGTAAATTACGAAATGTCCCACTGAAATCTTTCGCTTTTTCGCCAGGTGCCCCCATCTGACGGCCAAATGGCCCCCCACCTCTTGGCCGTTCCGTTGCTGTTGTGCTTCCACTGGAAGAATGATTCTCACTCATGCAAGCTCCTCCTTACTCAGCTGCGACAAGGCGATTTCCTGATATACCTTGCAGCTTTTCATTAGCTCGCTGTGAGATCCTGTACCCACGATCCTACCGTTATCCAGTACGATGATCTGTTCTGCATTCATGATGGTGCTAATTCGTTGTGCAACAATTAAAATTGTGCTTTGCCCAGTCTCCTGCTTAAGAGCTTGGCGCAACGCGGCATCCGTCTTAAAGTCTAGAGCAGAAAAGCAATCGTCAAATATGTATATACATGCCTCTTTTGAAAGTGCACGAGCAATTGATAGCCGTTGCTTTTGCCCGCCGGAAAGGTTCGACCCACCTTGAGCGATTGGGGTGTCAAATTTCTCAGAATTGGAGTTTATGAATTCCATGGCCTGTGCGATTTCTGCGCTTTTTATGAGATCCACTTCGTCAAGTTCCGCATCACCATAAGAGAGATTGGATCGAATGGTACCAGAAAACAGATTGGCTCTTTGTGGAACAAAACCGAGTTGACTTCTGAGATCATTTAGAGCAAGGTCGCGGATTTCCGTTCCATCTAGTGTGATAGCGCCTGAAGTCACGTCATAAAAGCGTGGAATTAAGTTCACAATGGTGGATTTTCCGCTGCCGGTAGCTCCGATGAGAGCAGTCGTTTGACCTGGCCTTGCAGTAAAGGAAATCCCATGAAGCACCTGCTCCTCTGCGCCCGGATATCCAAAGTCGACATTATGAAACTCCAGCAACCCTTTCACATCAGATATTTTTTCTAAATGTTCACGTTCCCGAACGGAAGATTCGCTTTCAAGCACTTCTGCAACTCGGTCAGCCGAGACCGAAGCACGAGGAATCATAATAAACATCATAGCAAGCATTAAAAATGCCATCATGATCTGCATCACATACTGCATGTATGCCATCATATCCTCAATATTGAGATTGAAAGCAGAAACCTCTTTTGCACCGAACCAAAAAACAGCTAAGGTGATGAGATTGAGTAGCAGCATCATCGTTGGCATCATGGAGGAGGTAATGATGTTGATAAACAAATTTGTTTTGGTCAAGGTTTGATTGGTTTGATCAAATCGATTTTCTTCAAATTTCTGCGTGTTAAAAGCTCGAATGACCAACATACCATCCAAGTTTTCACGGACGACTAGGTTTAGTTTGTCAATCAGACCTTGTACGAGTTTAAACTTTGGCATGGCTAAAAAAAATATCAGTAAAATTAGACAGATAAGAGAAAGAACACCCAGCGCAATAATCCAAGATAGTGACTGACATTTTG
>JAQSXW010000035.1 GCA_029256465.1 Evtepia sp. | reverse complement strand
TGTCAACCATATCATCCAGCAGAATTGCGCGCTTACCGCGCACATCGCCGATGATGTTCATGACCTCGCAGGAGTTGGCCTTAGGACGCCGCTTATCCACAATTGCCAAATTGAACCCCATCTTTTGGGCAAAGGAACGTGCCCGGGCGACAGAGCCAACATCAGGAGAGACAATGACGGTATTATCATCTTCTGTGCCAAAGCGATCCGTAAAGTGCCGGATAAAGAGGGGGCCGCCTAAGAGGTTGTCCACAGGAATGTCAAAAAAACCTTGGATTTGCGATGCGTGCAGGTCCATGGTGAGGACACGGTCTGCGCCAGCGCGGGTCAAAAGGTTAGCCACCAGTTTGGCAGAAATCGGATCGCGGGGTTTTGCCTTGCGGTCTTGTCTGGCATAGCCGAAGTAAGGAATGACAGCAGTGATGCGGCCAGCAGAAGCCCGCTTAAAGGCATCAATCATCACAAGTAGCTCCATCAAGTTGTCGTTCACTGGTGTACAGGTGGACTGGATAACAAAGACATCCGAGCCGCGCACAGATTCATAAATCGATACGAAGCTTTCTCCATCAGAAAAGCGGCCTACCTCCAGATTGCCCAAGGAAAGCTTTAGTTCCTTACAAATAGCTTCCGCCAAAGGTCGGTTGGCATTCCCGGAAAAGATCTTCAGATTTTTCCCATGTGCGATCATAATTCCATCCCTCTCAATATAATTTCAACAAGTGCAACTGGCAAATTTCGGTCTGCATTTCTACCGCAGACAATATATCATCAACAGTATATCAAATTTTCTGCGATTTTGCACCTACAAAATGCAGGCTTTTATGCAAAAAATGTCGTACTTTTTGAGCACTTTTTTGTTGACATAGGCGGGAAGGTATTGTATAGTATGTGTGTATTAACAATGTTGATACACACAACACACAGAAGGGGGCATGGAGTGTGATTCAACTCAATTACCGGGACTCCAGACCCATTTATGAGCAAGTTCGGGATGGTTTGCGGCAACTTTTGATGTCCGGTGCGATTTTGCCGGGAGAAAAATTGCCTTCGGTTCGAGCCTTGGCATCGAGCCTAACCATTAATCCCAATACCATTCAACGCGCATATGAGGCGCTGGAGAACGAAGGGTATGTCTATACCCAGATTGGCAAAGGTACGTTTGCAGCAGAGCTTTCCGATGTAAATCTCGAGCGGCGGCAGGAGCTTCTTGTCCAATTTGACCAAACAGCTTCAGAACTCTTGTTTCTGGGTACCCCGGCAGAGACGCTGATCCAACGCTTGAGAGAAATGGAGGAGAAAAGGAATGATTGAGCTCAGGGAAGTGGTCAAGACCTTTGACGGATTTCGAGCGCTGGATCAGCTGACCATGCATGTGCCGAAGGGCGCAATCTACGGCTTGGTTGGTCCAAACGGAGCGGGCAAATCCACAGTTCTGCGGCATATTACGGGGGTGTACCGTCAGGACGCAGGAGAAGTCCTCATGGAGGGGGCTCCGATCTATGAGAATCCTGCAGTGAAGGTTCGCATGGCGGATATCCCAGATGAACTCTATTATTTTGTTTCGGCCAGCACACGGGATATGATGCAGTTTTACCGGGGGTTTTATCCCCGTTTTGACCAAAAACGGTATGAAGCGCTGAAGGATATTTTTTCCACAGTAGATGAAAAGCGACCGATCCGACGGCTTTCCAAGGGCATGCAGAAGCAGTCGGCCTTTTGGCTGGCACTGTGTTGCCGGCCGGATGTTTTGGTGCTGGACGAACCGGTGGATGGCTTAGATCCAGTGATGCGCCGTCAGGTATGGAGCCTTTTGATGGAAGATGTTGCTGAGGAGGGGACCACGGTGTTAGTATCCTCTCACAATCTGCGGGAACTAGAGGATGTGTGTGATCATGTGGGCATCCTTTCCAAGGGGCGGGTTTTGTTGGAGCGCTCCCTAAGTGAATTGCAGGAAACCGTGACCAAATTCCAGCTTGCGTTTGCACCGGATACAGAGACTGTACTTCCACAGGACTTGAATATTTTGTATCAAAGCCAGATGGGTAGAGTGCATACCCTAATTGTGCGTGGAAAAACAGAGATAGCCATGGAGCGTTTGTCTGCCTTAAACCCCATTCTGCTGGATGCACTCCCCCTTTCCCTAGAGGAAATCTTTATCTATGAGCTGGGAGGTGAGGACTATGCGGTCCGCGAACTGGTTCTTTAGTTTGCCTTTATGTAAAAAACAGGTGAAACGATTTTGGCCCTTGTGGGGCATGTATGTTTTTGTGCTGTTTATATTGATGCCGGTTTATCAGCTGATAGAAACGCAAGATAGGTCTGTAGATACGCACGATTTGTTCTATCTGCTCCATCAGCATGGAATGGGAATGGCTGCCCAGATCGCGCCTTGGATTGCGCTTGTTTTTGGTGTGCTGACGGCGATGGCGCTGTGGTCATACCTTTATAACAACCGGTCCGTCTCCATGATGCATGCCCTGCCCCTCGCACGGGAAACCATGTTTTTTACCAACTACATAACGGGAATCTTGTTCTTTTTAATTCCGAATCTCTTGATATTCCTCTTGACCCTAGGAGCAGAGGCTATGATCGGAGTAGTGGCAATCAAAAGTTTGGCCATCTGGCTTCTATGCCAGACATTACTTTGCTTTTTTTATTTCTCCTTTGCGACGATGTTTGCTTTTGTGACAGGACATATTTTGGTTTTGCCTAGTCTCTACGCTATTTTCAGTTGTTTAACCCTTGCCTTGACGATGCTTCTTGATTTCTCTTTTGGCGAATTTGTTTACGGTTATGCAAGCAGATCCATCCCGTTTTTAAACTGGGTTGGGGAATGGCTCTCCCCCCCATACGCCATGCTAAAAGGGTTGCGTCTCACCTATCCGATGACGAGCGTAGGTGGACAGGAATTCACTGCTGCACAGATACACGGAATTTCTGTGGTATGCGCCTACGCCATAGCGGGTCTTGTCATGACGATGATTGCTTACCTTCTTTATCGCTATCGGAAGCTGGAACTGTCTGGTGAAGTAATTGTGGTGAGCTTTTTGCGACCCGTCTTTAAATACGGAGTGGCAATCTGCTCAGGTCTTGTCTTTGGCAATATTTTTTATCAAGTTTTACCGAGTCTCTTTTCTAGGGGAATTGCAAGCATGCTCTTTTTCCTGCTGTTATGGGGAGTGATCGGCTACTTTGTTGCAGAAATGCTTCTGCAGAAATCCTTCCGGGTAATCCGAAAAAGCTATAAGGGCTGCCTTGTGGTCATGGTGCTGCTTTCTGCTGCTATGCTGGCGATGGAGTGGGATCTCAGTGGTTATGAAAAGACCGTTCCCAGCGCAGATCAGGTGGAGAAGGTGACTCTTTCTAATCAACATAACGTTCAAATTTATGACCCGGAAAGTATTGCAAGAGTCCTTGCGCTACAGGAGTCTGTTGTAAAAGAAAAAGATCAGATTGAGCGGTGGAAGCATGGGGAAGATCCCAAGATGCAAGATTTGATCAATCAGAGCCAAACGAAAAACGGCATTTACGTCGAGGAGTGCAGCTGGTACTATGTGCATCTGGACTATAAGTTGAAGGATGGATCAATCCTAAAGCGGGAGTATCAATTCCCAATTACGGAAGAGCTTCTAACGCAAGAGAATACCCCTGCCGCATACTATGCGCAGCTCGTCAATAAACCTGAAATCAGACTTCGAAGCCTCTTCCCGGATGTGCTAAAGGCGGAGGATCTCCTGCAAGTTGAGGTGCAGACGACCGGTCAGATTGCTCGTGAAAGAGGGGCTGAGATGCCTTCCGAAGTGTCGGGGAGCAACGATTCGATCGTTCTCTCGGGCGAAACGGCTCAGCTTTTGTTTGACGCGGTTCGGGAAGATGTTTTGGCAGGCCGCTTGGAGAAACAGTGGCTTTTGCAGAGCGAGGAGTCACTCAAATCAAACTACATTAATTCCATTCACTTTACTTTCCGGGGAGATTATAATACGGATAATCTATCCGCTGGAGACTGGTATGAAAAGCAAGACAAGGACGGCAAAAATGAGGTTTATTATGAAGTGCCCCTAACCCTTCAAAGCACCGCATCCTCTACCTTGGCCGTGTTGGAGCAGCTTGGTCTTAGTGACCGTATCCACTTCATGTCAGAATATGATTGGCAACTGGATACTGACGAAAATGTATCGTATGTGGATAACGCCTGTGAAGCAAAGTATCCTGTCATGTAATAAGTGATGTGTTTCCTGATTGTTCCAACTCTCGATATCCAGCGATATGCGTCCAGGTTCTCCTGGACGCATTCCGTTGTTTCTGCGGGGAGGAAATTGGAAGCATCGGAAGAGATCGCTCGTCAGGAAACCCTTGTCACCGAGAAGGAAGCGTGCTACACTACCCCTATGCGCTCAGTTAAGTTCACTCAAAAAAGGAGTATTCAATGATGAAACAAATGAAAAGGGCAATTAGCCTACTGGCAGTGTCGGCAATGCTGATTAGTTTACTTGCCGGTTGCCAGGGAGGAGCAAAAGAGGACCCTGTGCAGAAAGTAATGGGATACAGCAAGGACACGGTGTTCTTTACCTTCGACGGAGAAAACGTCACGGCAGGGGATTATCTTTTTTGGCTCGCCCGGTATGCAGACTATGTGAACCAGATGCAGACGATGTCGGGAGCCCAGGGAATTAATTGGGACGAGGATATGGGTGGCATCACCACCAAGGATTATATAAAGCAAGAGACGCTGGATACGGTTAAAATGTTCTGGGCCATTGAAAAAATGGCAGGTAAGGAAGGTTTTAAACTGAGCAAAGAGGATAAGGCTACCTATCAAAACGACAAAAAGACGGCAATCGAAACGATGGGTGGACAGGAGGCATATGACAATTATCTGAATTCGATGTGCCTGACAGATAAGAACATGGAGCGGATTAACAAGGTCAGTGCCCTGGCCAAACAAATGGAGACTGCCTTCTGTCGCGAAGGTGGACGCTTTGATGCAACGAAGGATACGGTTCGCAGCTACATGGAAGAAGCGGGAATTCTCAAAGCAAAGCATATTCTTTTGCTCACCAAAGATCCAAATGTAGATGGCAAGGCTTATTCCAAGGAGAAAGTAGCACAGCAGAAAAAATTAGCGGACGATCTACTGGCACAGCTTAGAGCCAGTAAGGATCCCACGGCTCTCTTTGATGAGCTCATGAATAAATACAGTGAAGATACGGGGCTGAAGGCGAACCCGAAAGGATATCTGTTCTCAACACAGCCGGATGGAGTCGATTTTACCAGTAGAATGGTCAAAGAGTTTGAGGATGGCACCAAGGCTCTCGCCTATAACCCGATCAGTGATGTGATCCAGAGCGAATATGGTTACCACATTATCCTGCGACTGGATCCTGTAGAGGACGAAGATACCTTCAAAACGTATCAGACCAAATGGTGGGGCACCCAAATGGATAAGCTCTATCAGGAACGGGTAGATCAAATCAAAGTAGAAACAAAGGATGCCTACAACAACTTGGATGTCAAGGATTTCTTTGAGAAGTTACAGGCATATCGTGAAACGCTGCCCAAGACTGAGCCGAAAGCGGATGCGAAGGAAGAGGCCAACACCAATAAGCAAGAGGGGGCCGACCAATCTGCCCCGGCCGGTGATGCTACTGGCAATACACAGGGGTCCTCTGATCAGGCCAATCAGACAGAGAGCAAAAATGCTGGGGAAGGCACACAAGCCCCAGCGCAATAAGCAAATGATTGCATTTTTAAGGGAGCGGTGTTTACCGCTCCCTTATTTTTTTATTTTATAACGAGTAAGACAACAAGATTTTCTAGGAATCGTGTGGACAAACCCGGTATGCTGTTCTATGAACACAGAAGACTAGAAGGAAGGGGAATGTATGAGCACATGGTTCAGTAAGGAAGTCCAGGATGTTTTGCGGGAATTAGACACCAGGGAGGACAGGGGGCTGAGCGCTGGGGAAGGCGCGCGCAGACTCTCACAATTCGGACCGAATCAACTGGAAAAGGGAGAGCGCGAGGGACTGTTTCGCCGATTTTTTGCACAGATGAAGGATCCGATGATTTTGGTTCTGCTGGCAGCGGCGGTCCTCTCTGTTTTAACCGGGGGCAAGGAAGAGATTTTGGATGCCGCAATCATTTTACTCATTGTTTTGGTGAATGCTTGCATCTCGATCTCTCAGGAAGATAACGCACAAAGGGCGTTAGAAGCGCTGGAGAAACTCTCAGCACCGATGGCCCGGGTCGTGCGTGACGGATCGTTGCAGCGTATCGAGGCGGTGAGTCTGGTGCCGGGAGATATCATTCACTTAAAAGCGGGAGACTTTGTTCCGGCAGACGCGAGGCTTCTCACAGCGTCAGGGCTCATGACGGATGAATCCGCCATGACAGGGGAATCCCTGCCAGTCAGCAAGAGACCCGAGGAGGGTTTGCCGCCGGAAACCCCCCTGGGTGACCGAAAAAACATGGTGATTGCCGCCACGGTAATTACCACAGGACGTGGCGTGGCGGTGGTGACAGAAACTGGAATGAATACGGAGATGGGGCGGATTGCCGGTATGCTTCTGCGGCAGGAAAAGGGAGAGACGCCGCTGCAAAAGAAGATGGGAGAAATCTCAAAGGCGCTGTCTTTTATCTGCCTGTCTGTCTGTGGGGTTCTACTTGGCGTGGGTCTCATGCAGCAAAGACCTCTTCTGGACATGCTGATGACTGCCGTTTCTTTGGCGGTGGCGGCCATTCCGGAAGGCTTGCCTGCCATTGTCACCATCGTGTTAGCCTTGGGCGTGCAGCGCATGGCAAAATTCCATTCCATCATTAAGCACCTTCCGGCGGTGGAGACGCTTGGTTGTGCATCGGTCATCTGTTCGGATAAAACAGGGACGCTTACCCAAAACAAGATGACCATTGTGGAAGTTTGGCCAAGAGAGGAAACCTTGTTCCGGGAACTGCTCACGTTGGGAGCTCTCTGTAATAATACACAGATTACCCCGGAAATGGGGAAAGCACCAATCCTGACCGGAGATCCCACTGAGAAAGCCTTTGTCGAACTGGCATACCGGGAAGGCATCCTAAAGGGGAAGCTGGATCAGGAGTATCCCAGAGTGGGAGAACTCCCCTTTGACTCAGAGCGGAAACGGATGAGTACACTACATCAGCTTGCAGATGGAACCTGGCGTATGGCGGTAAAAGGAGCACCGGAAGTGATTTTGCGCCGATGCACCTCCATTCGGTCGAGTAGAGGGATTGCTGTTTTGCGGGGCGGAGAACGGGAGAGGATTGCCGGAATTAACAGCCGTATGGCGGGGGGAGCCTTACGGGTTCTGGCGGTGGCCTATCGAGACTTTGGGGAAAGGCCGGAGGAACTATTGGAGGAAGACTTAACCTTCTTGGGTCTTGTTGGCATGATTGATCCGCCGAGGCCGGAGGTAAAGGATGCGGTGGCCCGATGCTATACTGCGGGGATTTCGCCTGTGATGATCACTGGAGATCACAAGGCTACGGCGGTCGCCATTGCAAAAGAACTAAATATCTACCGTACAGGCGATTTGGCCATTACGGGAGAGAGTTTGGACTTTTTACCTCAGGAGGTGTTAGAGGAGGAGATTGATCGGTTCTCCGTTTTTGCCCGAGTAACACCAGAACATAAAATGCGGATTGTAAAGGCCTGGCAGAAACGGGGAAATGTAGTTGCCATGACGGGGGACGGCGTGAATGATGCGCCTGCTCTCAAAGCTGCAGACATCGGCTGTG
>JAQSXW010000034.1 GCA_029256465.1 Evtepia sp. | reverse complement strand
GGGTGCGCATCATGGTGCCGTCCTCACGCATGATTTCACAGCACAAGCCGCACTCCTTCAAACCAGCTAGACGCATGAGATCCACGGTCGCTTCGGTATGACCATTGCGTTCCAGAACCCCGTTATCCTTTGCCATGAGCGGAAACATATGACCGGGGCGGCGAAAGTCCTCAGGTTTGGCGTCCTCACTGACGCAGGCACGAGCAGTTAGTCCACGCTCTTCGGCGGAGATGCCTGTTGTGGTGTCAACATGATCCACTGAGATGGTGAAGGCAGTTTCATGGTTATCGGTATTGTCACTCACCATCTGCGGGAACTTGAGCTCACGGCATAATGCAATGCTCATGGGCATACAGATTAACCCTTTGCCGTGAATGGCCATGAAATTCACGTTTTCTGTGGTAGCAAACTCAGAGGCACAAATAAAATCGCCCTCGTTTTCACGATCTTCATCGTCGGTAACTAATATAATCTTCCCTTGGCGCAGATCCTCTAACGCCTCTTCAATCGTGTTGAATTTAAACATTACTTTTCCTCCTAATATCCAAACTTCATCAAATAATCCTTCGTGATGCCGTTTTGATGTGCATCAGCACCCATCAGCTTTTCTACATACTTACCAATGCAGTCGTTCTCCAAATTTACTACATCACCCATCCGTCTGTGAGAGAGTGTGGTTTGCTGCGCTGTATGAGGGATGACGGATACGCTAAACCCCACATCGGATACCTTCGCCACCGTTAGGCTAATGCCGTCTATGGCAATGGAACCTTTTTCTATGATGTAGCGCAGGATGTCTTTCGTAGAACGAATTTCATACCAAATTGCATTGTCATCGCGTCGAATCTTGGTAATCGTTCCGATGCCATCGATGTGTCCAGAAACGATGTGTCCACCAAAGCGACCACCTGCTGACATAGCCCGTTCAAGATTCACCGAACTTCCCGAACGCAGGCTCCCCAAGGACGAGCGATTCATCGTCTCATGCATCACGTCTGCGGTAAAGGAAGACGGAGTAAAGTTTGTCACGGTCAGGCAAACGCCGTTCACTGCGATGCTGTCGCCTAGCTTAACGTCTTCCAGTACCTTTTTTGCATCAATCATCAGCACCTCAGAATGCGCCCCACGGAGGACCGCATGTATGCTCCCGATTTCTTCTATGATTCCTGTAAACATGGAAGCACCTCACTTTCGAGCAAAATGTCATCTCCCAATCGATGAATGATCGGTGGTGTCAAGCGATAGGCGGCATCCGGTGAATGGACTCCTTCGCCGCCTATTGGAGCTTTGGCAGCTGCGCCGCCAAAGAGTTTTGGGGCCAGATACGCTTCCACCTGATGGACGATCCCGCTTTTCAGCGCCGACCAATTTAGGGTTGCTCCGCCCTCCAGCATAATACTGTCAATCTTCCTTTTTCCCAGTTCGAGCATCAGCTGACTTAGGTCCAAGTGTCCATCGGCGGTCTCAGGAGTGGTAATTACCTGGCACCCGCGCTCAAGGTAAGGACGCTGTTTGTCAGGATCCTTACAGCAGGTAGCAAGAATCGTCTCTGCTTGGTCTGTCGTTTTCACCACCTGAGCATGAAGCGGCGTTCTCAAATGCGTGTCACAGATAATGCGGATTGGGTTCTTTCTATCTGGAAGGCGACAGGTGAGTAGTGGATCGTCGGCCAAAACGGTACCGACACCCACCATGATTGCACGATACCGATGCCGATCCTCATGAACCCTTTTTCTTGCCGTCTCCCCTGTAATCCACTGGGAAAGACCGGATGCGGTGGCAATTTTCCCATCCATCGTCATCGCATATTTCATCAAAACATAGGGTGTTTGGGTTTTGATAAAATGGAAGAACACCTTGTTAAGATTATCACACGCTTCCCTTAGAATACCTTCCTCCACTTCAATGCCATTCTCCCGCAGAATTTGCACACCCTTACCAGCTACCAGCGGATTTGGGTCCGGTGAGGCAATGACCACGCGCCCAATTCCTTTTTCCAGAATGGCATCCGTACAAGGTGGTGTTTTTCCGTGATGGCAGCATGGCTCCAGAGTTACGTAGAGTGTGGCACCTTGCGGGTCTTCCTGGCAACTCGCCAAAGCGTTGCGCTCTGCATGAAGTTCGCCGTAACGCTCATGATACCCCTGTCCGATAATGTGGTCATTCTTTACAATCACAGCCCCCACCATGGGATTTGGATTTACCCAACCACAGCCCTTTTTTGCCAATTCCAAAGCCAATTCCATGTAGTCCCTATCGCTCAATACAACACCTCCCAAATAAAAAACGCCTTGAACATATCGTCCAAGGCATTGGCAATAAACGCACTACACCCACGTGTATTGGCTTAGAAAAAAACTCTGGAACGAAAACTTTCATTCCAGAGCAAAGCACAAATACACGCAGAAACTTCTGCGTTTTCGTCATCTTCTTCCATCCAGACTATACTGTCGGCTTCGGAGTTTCACCGAATCATGCCTTGCGGCTCGTGGGCTTTACCACCGGTAGGGACTTTCACCCTGCCCTGAAGATCCATCATTCAATTGCCTTGGATAATACCACAAGGAGTAGTATTTGTCAAGGATATTGATTCCATTCTAAAATAATCGTCGAAATTTCTATAGACTAGTATTATCCAACTTCTTGTGCTGCGTTTTCATTGCCTGGACAGCTAATCTCTTTGCGTTCCATATCCTGATCTATTTGTTCACATTCGATGCGGCTGTTTGTAACGCAATAGACATTTGAACTAACTGGCTTGCATTTTTCATAATGAAAAATGACGATATTGACTCGCTGCGATCCCTGACGATTCTTTCTCATTTCACCATCCAATGAGCTTTGATACGCGATCCCATCATAGCCCAGGTTCTTTACGTACTCAGCAATGTACTGTGTCGGTATGTAGTCGAGGACACTATCCTCTTCGGTCACTGGCTTTGAAAACAATTCGGACAAGTCACTAAACAGATTGCGTTTGACATCTGTCATCTTCTTTGGCTTATCTTGCATTGTAAAATCCAATAGTCTTATATCATCCATAGCCATAATTCTTGCGACACTGACCTTTGCTCCATAACGCGGCCTCACTTCAACGACAGACAAATAGGGATGATTTGCGCAATATAAGTAGGGGATGTAACGATAATTGGCTCTCATATCGTTGGTGAATTCCCTCGGAGGAACAAAGCTGTCCTCCGGTCCGTAACCATAGAATTTTGGCGACTGATTGATCTTTTTATCATCGCGGATGATTCGACTGCGATAAAGGCTTGTATCTTTCCTGATCAACCTATCTGGATTCGTGGAAATATCATCCAGTAAATCGAGAACGCTGTTATCTTTCGGGTTCCGATTAACAAACTGAATTTCCTGAATAAATTCTGCCAGTTTTCTAGATTTCACGTTCCTCACCCTCTACCCCAAATGATCAAGAAATATGAATGCTGACTCCATTGACTTCGACGCCTTCATCGGCACGGATCAGAATATACTTAGTTCCGCCTAACATGCGTGTTTCCACCAAGTCGCTGCGTTCTGGATTCACACGAATTGTCACATCTGGAGTACGAATCTCAAACTGCTTGGTGTCAACAAGATTCTGTGGACGAAGTTCAACATCGGCACCAAACTCGCCATCATATTTTTCATCAAATGCTTCCATGCTGGAATCGGAAACTCCACACGATTTCAGAACACCCTTGACTGTTTGTTTGGAGATCACCAGAGGATCGGCCTCCTTATCCATCTTGTGTTCCTCAATCATCTCGCACAATTGCTCATGAACCGCCTGCACCACTTCATAGCTACAGTCGTCGGCAAGTGCGTCCCCCAGCATAGACTCAAATATCTCTTTCTGTACGGCAGCAGGCATGGGAACTTCACTTTTGAACACAACATCAACGAATTCCTCATGATTCTCCTTACTATCCCGAGTGTAGTAGAGAGCATTGTAGAGATTGGTGCTGCGATCATCAAAGGCTGGGAAGGTAAAGCCAAGCTCTGGTGCTGACACGACCCAGTCGGCCTTACGGTTACGGAACTCGTTCTCGTAAACGTAGTAGCTTAACGCTGGCTGTATCAACTTAACCGGACAGATGCTACACAAGATGTATGAAAACTGTTCGGATGAGGCATCATTCTGCTTTTCTCCATCCTTTGAGCGGAATGGAACATCATAGGTATCGTGAGCCAGTAGGATCAGGTAGTTCCCTTCCATTCCGAGTGTTTGAATCACACGCTGAAAAAAAGCCTGAACCGCATTCTCATCCTTTAAGGATGAATTCCGTAGTGCCATCAGCAGCTTATGTTCTTCGCCATGGACAACCTGCTGAGTCGAGAATGAAATCTCAATCAGATTTTTCCCAAGCGTTCCGGACAGCGTCCGTTTGAGAATGGCCAGAAACTTTTCAGATTCTTCCTGCGCCATCAAAGCAAGTGATTGATCAAACTCGGAAACAATCTCCCGCCCTTCGTTGACATAGCACCCGCGTATATGGGTGATATTGCTCTTATCTTGCCGGAAACGGCGGCGAATTTCTGCAACTTCTTTTTCGTTCATACTATCCTCTTTGATTATGTATAGTTTGAGTAATGACTGCCAAGGCCAATAATCAACTCGGCAATTCTCTGTTGGAATCAATATTATAGCACATGGTGTGGGGAAATTTAAAGCGTTGTCTCACATAGCGTTACCGCTCAAATTCGGATTCGTGTGCCTCAAAGAAATCATGGTAAATCCGAACATTGTGTAGCTCTGTCCATTTTTTCGTCCTCAAAGGTCTTTCGTCCAAGTCATAAATCAAGGCATCTTTCATTGAAAGCATGAATGGCGAATGCGTTGAGATAATAAATTGACAACCATAAAAGCGGGCAGAGTCACTTAAAAACTCCTGTAGCTTCAGCTGCTTTTCGGCCGACAGGCTGTTTTCTGGTTCATCAAGCAGGTAAAGGCTGTCTTCTTTGATCTCCTGTGTAAAAAACATAAAAGCGCTTTCCCCATTTGATTGCTCTCTCACATTCTTCATTAACTGATCTTTCACATACTTTGATCCACTTTTTCTCTGAGCGGCAACAATCTTTTTTAGCTGCTCATAATCGTCCATGGAACGAAACTGAAAACGGGCATATTTTAACTCTTTATATTCGGAAAGCAACGATTCTCTTTCGTGATCAATATTGGAATTCAGATGGCGGAGACTTAAGAGAAAATCAAATACATCGTCGCTTGTGATAATCTGACTATTTCCTGGAATCTGTCCCTGAGACCGATGACTTAACTGATATTGACAAAGCTTTATATAGTCTGGAAAGAAAAAACTTTTATTGTAAACTGCACCTCTCCTCAACTTCAAGGCTTCCGCAATGACATTAAGAAGTGTTGTTTTTCCGGAGCCATTCCCACCGTATAGTATGGTAATAGGGGCAAGTTGTAAGCACTGAGGCTCCCATTCATTAAATACACGAAAAGGATAAAAGTCAGTGTAACAAGTTCGATTGATCCCCCAGAAAAATGAATCCTGCATACCAAGAGACGGGATCGTAAAGCTATCAAGGTACAGCACATATTCCCCTTCTTCCTTTGCCACCATGTATTGCTTTCCGTACTTCCAACTATCCTTAAAAGCTATTCTCCTACAATTGCAATCGCCCGAATCGGTGAACCATCTGCATCTATATGCTTCAGTGGTAGGGCACAAAAGGTAAACAGTTCATCTCCAAGCAGATGCAAATTCATTAGGTTTTCGATAATGACAATCTCATTTTCTTTAAGAAGCCTTTTATGAAGCGTGAGGCTTACATCAGCAATAGGATCAAGTCCAATCGTATCTAAACCAATACCCTTTTTATGGCCATTTACAAGATAGTCGGCAACCTCACTGTCAATACAGGGATAATCACCAAAATATTCCTCTTTCCCCCAATATTGATCCCATCCGGAGCAAAAGAGAAGGAATTCTGCTTTGTCGGCTTTCTCTCTCTGCCTGTTAATGTAGCTCATGGTAATTCGCTCTCCTTCCTTCAAGTCAGAACAGTTTATTACCAATCCTTTGCCGACAAACTGCGTAATCGGAAATTGATCAAGCGTGGTCCTGCCTGAAAACAAATGCGCAGGCGGGTCCATATGTGTGCCGGTGTGAGTATACATTGTCATAAGCGTTTCTTTGAACCCATCAATTTCATATGAGTTGGCTGGTATAAATTGGGGACCTTCTGTTCCGGGATAAACAGGCATATCCTCGGAGATAAAATGTGTCAAATCAATGATTTTCATAGTATTCTCCTCAAGTATCCAAATAGTTTTGATTCACTTCTGTGTCTTTGAAATACCTTATCATTCAAGTGATGGAATGGACGAAATAAGACTATGCAATAACGATTTTTTCGTAGTGATAAGACCCTTCATTTACATACATGCGACACATGGTAATTTCTAAGTTAAAGCGCCGCTTTCCGCAGCTGCCTGGATTGAGCAGCAGCATTCCATCCACCATTTTTTCAGCGAACATGTGCGAGTGACCATAGATCACCACATCAGTATCCATTAAGTCGTACGGGATATCTTTCTTATCGTGCACAATGAAAAAGCGCACTCCTTCAATTGCAATTGCAAGACATTCCGGCAAGTGTGCAGCCCAACCGCAATCATTATTTCCGCGAACGATGTGGAGTTCACCATATTGTAACAGTGTTTGGAGAACTGAGTTTGTATCGATATCTCCTGCATGTATGATAATATCAGACGCCATGAGTTCTGCTTTCACCTCATCGCGTAATAAGCCATGGGTATCCGATATGATGCAAATTCTTTTCACAGAGCACCTCGTTTCTCATGTAGCGCATATATAGATCATGCGATGCTTACACTGTCAGTCAAGAATAGAAACCCTTGTCCACTGTTCAAGAACCTCCAGCTGCTTTGTCGTGTGAAACCAATGCTCTCCACCAGTCATTACCGTTAGTTTACAGCCAAACTTCTGAGTAAAATCATCGACGGTCTTCCTTTCCACTAAATGATCCGCCGTGCCATATAAAATTGATGTTGGAGCCTCCCACTTCGCAATTCTGTGTTGTCGTACATAACTCAAATACTCCCAAGATAGTGTTTCTCCCAAGTTTGTAGGGATGGTCCTTTGCTTTTCCAATTCTTCTTGCGTAACGCCGGACCATTTCATCAGATTATGAATCAGCTGTTCCATGTCCAATATGGGTGACACAAACAGGCAACGATCCATTCGTTCTTCAGCAAAGCTTAGCATGGAGAAATAAGCGCCGATGCTATTTGCCCGAATGCTAACATGATCCCATCGATTTCTTACCTCGGATAGGATGCTCTTGAATTCAGGAACCGCATGCCACGGAGTAAACGTATCTATTTCGTTTCTGCGCTCACCATGCTCTGGCAGATCAAAGCTCAGCACTTGATACCCCCTCTGGCAGGCAATGGACGCAAATGGCTCTGCTTCTTCTTTGCATCCGCTCTTGCCATGAATGAAAAGAAACAGCTTTTTGGAAGGCGCTCCGTAAATAATGGCTGGAATGCCATGAATTTTGATTTTTTCCATAAGACCTCCTGTTAATGCTACTTAGTACTCAATCTTTTCCAAGTAAAGCCCGCATGCATCCGCCATATATCCTGCCTGATTTCGTTCTTTTGATGCAATCATTTGAGGTACAGTATCCGCTAGTTCTTCCCCCAGACCAACTGCGATTAGCGTTCCCACAATTTTTCTAACCATATTATAGAGAAAGCCATTGCCTGTTACTCTGATTTGGATCAAACCTTC